>JASFIT010000306.1:0-5910 GCA_050122535.1 Desulfobacteraceae bacterium
AAATGTCCATATGCAAGGCTTCCGAAATCCCGAGGAATGAGGCGTACAGAGAAGTACGCCGCAGTGACGAGGGATGAGGGTAACGCAGCAGATGGGCGTTTTCCGACAGCCTCAACAGGCGAAAAGGGAAAGCTGTCCAATCTCTTCTCGCTGAGCTTGCTTTCTCCGCACAGCCGTGGAGCACTGATGGGCAGGCATGTCCGGATTCTTGCATGCACAGATATAAGGCTTGAGCCCAAAGTCTTTTGATAATGCCAAGAAACGTTTGTAGCCCTTCTCCCTCAAAAGAAGGGGTATCAGCTTGCTTTGCGTGGAGGATCCCACCACCTTCCAGGATTGGCTCTCAAAGCAACTGCGCAGGAGGTTGAATTCTGTGGCAGGCAATTCTCGTTGAAGCTGATCCAGAATCGCAGGCCTCATGTGAAGATAGCTAATGGATACCCTTTTGATATCCCTTTCGGCCAAGGCCTGGTAGAGTCTCTTAATGGAGTCTTCGTCATCCGTATAAAAGGGGACGATGGGATCGATCCTCACGTCAACCTCCATCCCCGCCTTCCTCAACCGCTCAATATTTTGGAGACGCTCCGTGGGCGTAGCCGTGTTCGGCTCGAAAAGAGCTCTATATCGTGGACTCAAAGAGACCAGGCCGATCCTCGCAGTGATCATTTCTGAATGACTGGAGAAGAGTTCGACGAATCGGTTGGGAATCCATCCTTTGGTCAGGAAGGAGAATCCAATCCCTCTTTCCAGGAGGATTCTCATGGTGCGGTAGGTAATATCCAGGACCCCCGGATGGGTTTGGAAGGAGTCTGACGCTGTGTTGAATACGACCCAATCAACCACCGAACGTCTTCTCGGGTTGTCCAGTTCCCCGGCCAGTTTCTCAGGAAGATTACGGTAGAGGTGCACTTGGCCAGAGAAGGGGGCCCCAGGATAACCCCTTGCATAGCAGTATGCGCAGAGAAATTCGCAACCCCTCGTTATATTAAAGGTATACGCATCCTTAAGGCATCCGAATTGCGCCTTGGTCAAAACCCGGCTCTTTCTTTCTATTTCGATGAACTCCATCCTATCTCATGCCCATTGCCTGATTACTAGTATAAGCACATTCAATATTGTTACAATTGTCATTGCGAGCGACTCCCGCAGAGGCGGGAGGAGCGCGGCAATCTCATGCTTCCTTGCGAGATTGCTTCGCCCTTGATTCTATGGCGGGCTCGCAATGACGGACGAGAAATCTCTCTCCTCGCAATGACACTTTAGTTATGGCGCCTGTTTAGTTCCTGAACCACCTTGTGCGAGACGCCCTAGTGCAACGACGCCAGTGAAAAGATAATCTTAAATTTTTCTCGCCCGCTCACCATCGCAGGTGGCTGCGAAGCTCGCTAGAGCCCGCAGAGCTCACGGAGAATACTCTAAGAATTGTTAGCCACAGACACATACAGACATACACAGAAACGAAGGATCGCTTGAAACTATATGGAGAACTGAATAGCAAAAAATGAGCTCGCTTATTTTTGCTATTCTTGTCTCCATATTTCCCAATGCGATAGCATTGGGAGGCCCCCTTTTACGGGGCGCCAAGCTATCCTTCACTCCAGATTCAAAGAAATCCTGTCTATCCTGTCTAAATAAAGTCTCTGTGGCTCTGAGAACTCTGTGAGAGACAAATAAGACCCCTGTGGGAATGCAGTGTTAAGCTTACCCAGTTAGGGGTTATTGGGTTCCCGGCTTTTCTTCTTCGAAAACTGAATGGGACGTACCACGTGTTGGGGTGCAGACCAGATGATCTTACCCCTTTCGTCAAAAAGAACCAGTGATGAGCATGGGCGTCTTACACTGGAGCCCGTCATAGAATCCCTGATTACTGTGCTTCCCAGGGTCGCGCGCACCTGCCCGTCCCTGTCCAAAAGCGTCAAATGGGGCTCGCCATTTTCCCATAATCCCAAAACGGCGCGATTCTTCATCCTGCCATCCATCAATGTGAGGGACGGGCCTCCACCCTTACGAGGCTGAAGAATCATGTTGAAAAAGGGAAATCCATGCCTGTTAACGCCCATTGCCATGGGCGCCCAGCCGTCCTTGTTGACGAACGTGACACTCGGCTCTCCATCTTTAGAAAATGCCAATACCCAACGGGCCTTTCCTTGATGGTCTACCAAATGGATTTCGTTGGCTACAATGACCTTCTTCATCATTGAGTCTTCAGGTGTCTCTTGCTGCCTCCATAGAATTTTGCTCGACAGTGCACCGCCGATCACGCCCGCGACAAGCGCCAGGACCAGCATAACCATATATTGACTCCTCGCCATATTCCTTTCCTCCTATATCAATTACGACCGCAAGAAGTAGTCTTCCCTATAGAATTTGTTGGACACGGGTTCTGCTCCGCAGAACACGCGGATTTCACCCGCCGTTCCATCCTCCGTAGCAGGCTACTGCGGAGGACGGAACGGCGGGTGTTTTCGTGATTAATATCCTACAAGTGTGCTAAGGTGTAAGCCTCCCATTTTCTATGAGCCGCGCATTCTCCGGATATCCATGGACCGCAGGATGGTCCTTCCCATGAAGTAAGCATGAAATAAGGATATGGACGTGCTATAGAGCATCCTCATAATAGACCGCATATCATCCCCGCCTCTCAAATGCGTGACCAGGGGATTCCTGCTCCGCAGTATATCGACAAATCTCTCAAAATCCTCATTGGATAATCTGTCATATATCCATCGGTTCCTGGACGAAATCTTTAATGGCTTGAGAAAATCCTCTTGCCATAAGCGGTCGTAGTCAACACTTTCAATAATACTCCGGGCCGCATAGTAACCGGATTTAAAGGCATAGCCCATACCAAACCCGGCCAATTGATCCTGAAATCCTGCAGCCTCCCCCACAAAATATTGCCCTCTCCCCTTTGCTTGATGCAAGAATCCAAAGTTAACAACAGACGTAAACCGCTCCTCAATATTCTCTATGTTAACCCTCAATATCTGTTCAAATTTCTTCACAGTTAACGCCAGCCGATCGCCGTACCCTTTCAAGCCTTTGGGATTCCCGCACGCGATTTCTCCCCTGTTATCATTCACGATGAAGTAAGAGTAACATCTGTACGAGAGATTATTGTCCAGCAAGACAATGGATTTGTCTGGATGCTTGAGTCTGAACATAATCCCTGTCACAACAAATGTGGGACTTTTCAGTCCTGTTGCAATGATATCGGCTTCTTTTAGCTGGAGATTGGAATTGTAGAAAATCCTGATCTTGCTCTTCTTGGTTTGTTCCTCCAGGGCTTTGTCAATGGACCCTTCCCTCTGACCTCTCTTAATAAGATACATCAAAGGCTGGGTCGATGTCCCGGTGAACTTCTTAAAACTTGGGCTGAGAATTTCTTGGGAATACCACGGCTTCACATAGAAATCTGTTTCAATATGCATAGCCCTCAGGGCGTCAAGTACGTCTTCATTGGATGTCCAGTTTTCCAGGAACTGAAAGTCTTTTGCCTGCTTCCCGCAATAGTCCTTTCTTTCGTGCACTTCCACATCAAAACCCGCTCTTTTCAAATTAATGGCGGCTGTGAGTCCTGATATACCGCCACCTAGGATCCTAATTGGCATCTTGTCTTACCACCTTTATAGTAAAAAGGTCCCTTAGATGCGTGTCCATCCAAATCATATGAACCTCAGCTTTTGTTAAACATCTCACATTCTTGTTTTGCACGTAAAGCACTTTCTGTTTGACCTTCCTTCCCTTGTCCCAACCATAATATGTCCCATCTTTCTTGCGTATAACAGGCATTGAGGGGGCGTATTCCCATATCTTCTCCTTGTGGCTATGTGGGACAGTCACAGTGAACAACAGGTGCATTCTGGCATGTGTCTGCTAAGGGTTTTAATTCTATCTTCTTGACACTGCAGCCCTACTCCTTTACAATTTATTGATAAGAATGGAGAAATCAATCGCCGGGCTTTATACCACGAACTACTCATCAACTGAAATCTGGCCTTCAAAGACTCTCCACTTTCTTGTCTGACCCAAGTCGAAAACAAAGCGTACAACTTCTCTCTGACTGTTCACTTCTCCTTGTACGACAGCACCGCCAGGCCCGGACGCTTGGGACAATATATCTCTGGAGAACAGACCTTGAAACTCTGCCCAAACTGTGACCAGTCCGTTGCCGAAGAGATCACCATCTGCCCTTCATGCGGAAATCAGGTAGGCGAGGGGAGAAAATATATTGACGACTACCGGATAGTGGACGTTCTGCATGAGGGCCACGCCAGCTTCCTCTGCCGCGCCATCCGGCAACGCACAGCAGAGATGGTCATGATCCGCCTTTTCACGCCAGAGTCCGGGGTGGATGAGGCGGCTGCGGCGCGGCTCAGGCGAGAATTGGAAGAAATGAAGAAACTGCCAGATGAGGGTTTTGTCAGGCATTATGCCATCAGACAGGCACCCGACGGGTTGTGGTACCGGATCAGCGAATGGTTAGACACGGAAAGTTGGGGTTCTCTGCTCGCCTCCGAGCGCCTTAGCGACCGCAGGGTGCTCCTTGACCTTTTCCATCAAATGGCCTCTTCCCTTTCTCTGCTCCATCAGGAGGGCTACTTCATCCCTCATCTCATTCTCAACGATATCATTCCCATCAATGGCGATGGCAAAGCGCTTCAGGTCAAAATCGACTACAAGCTTTTCCGGTTCTTTGACCCCAAACTGGACCAGCCCGGCCCCATGCTAAAGAGACTCCTGCGATGCCATCCGGATATCATCAACCAGCGACCGCTCGATTACAGGAGCGATATCTGGTCCCTGGGTAAGGTCTTTGTTGAACTCCTCACTGCGGACCTGGAGAGCACCGACTTCATTTCCAAGGTGGAAGAACTGAACTTGCCGCGTGAGGCTGAGGTCTTGCTTAAGGTCATGCTGGCTGATGATCCGGATATGCGTCCCCGCTCCATGGCTGAGGTGGCGGATTCCTTGGCGCGCATCAGGGAAAGAGAATTGGCAAATGGGGAACTGCCGGTGCCTCAAGTCGCCATGGCACCTAAAGAAGAACACCTGGAAACACCTGTGACTGCGGCCCCGCCAAAAAGGAGACTGGCAAAATGGGTCGGCCTGTCTGCAGTCCTACTCCTCCTCCTCCTTACCGTAGCCGGTTATTTGGTTTTTTTTCAAGCGGGCGAAAGGAAGGAGGATGCGGCCTCCGCCCTGGAGGGTTTTGCCAATCAGTATGCCCCATCAGTAGCCTTTTTACTCGTCGAGTACTGGCTGGAGGTGGATGGAGAGAAGACTTACCACAACGTGGCTGAAGGAACAGCCTTTCTTGTGGACGCAGAGGGCTACATGCTGACCAGCCGGCATGTGGTCTGCCCCTGGATGGAGGACATGGGTCTTTATGCCACCGTTCAACAGTACCAAATCAACGATATAACTCCCCGCTTTGGATACCGTCTGTTTTTGTGGTTTGAAGGGGCCAAGGCCTTTAACCGTGTGGCAGCCGTGATGGAAGCCCCTGACCTCTCCGATGTCTATTTCGTCGAGGGCGCCTTGAGCTCAGAATCAAAACCAGGCCTTACCATCGCCGGCATACCCAAAACACCCACTCAAAGGCGTCAGGTCGTTGCCTCCCCGGTGCAGGACGACTACGCCGTGTTAAAAGTAGACAGGGTACCCACCGGGCTCCTGCCCCTCCCCCTGGATACGGCAATGGATTCAGAGAGCGTCCCAAAACTCTCGCGGTTCATAACACTCGGTTTCCCCTTGGGTAGCCGGACCCAGGAGGCCACGGTCAATGTGAGTGTGACCACTGGGCACGTGCGGCGTGCATTTGAAAACATGCTCCAGGTGGATGGCTCCATTCATAAAGGGAATAGCGGCGGACCTATCATTGATACACGGGGCAAGGTAATCGGCATT
>JASFIT010000307.1:0-5885 GCA_050122535.1 Desulfobacteraceae bacterium
AGAATGGAAACCTGACACTGAAAAAGGACCCCATCGTTCAAACGCGACTCGATCCGAAAGACGTGGAGATGCCCGTGTTCCCCACAAGTGGAAAGATCGTTCGTTCAGACGAAGGATAGATGCAGAGGAGAACATCCCAGCGAGAGAAACTATGACGATCGAGAACGAAAAGATCAAGATAAAGGTATTCAGGTACGATCCCCAGGAAGATGAGAGCCCTCGTCTGGAAGAATACCCGGTGGAGTATTACGAGGGGATGAGAATATGGCGGGCCCTAGATAATATTAATGAAAAAACGCGGGCCAATATCGCATGGCGTCTTTCATGTAGGGAATACCTGTGTGGGAGCTGCACCATCATGATCAATGGTCAGCCAGGACTGGCCTGTAAGACGGCCGTTGAGGACGGCATGGTATTGGAACCCCTTCCCCACTTCCCTATCGTGAAAGACCTTGTCATCGATCGGGACGTGGCAGAGAACCGGTTTAAGAAGATACAGCCCTGGCTCAAAAGGGAGGATGACATATCAAAAAAGCCTGTCAAACTGCATCAAACCGATATCCTTCTGTCCAGGGAGATGTCCCAGTGCATCGGTTGCCTGGCGTGTATCTCTATCTGCCCTGCCATCAGGGGGGCCTGGGATCTCTTCAATGGGCCCATGCTGCAGACACTCACCGCAAAGGCGGCTTTCAACCCCATGGATACCTCTAACCGATTGGTGCAGGCGATCCGCAGCGGCACCTTTAAGTGCACGCAATGTGGGGCCTGCTTGGAAGTTTGCCCGAAGAAGATCCAGATCCCAGAAAAGGCAATCGGGCACATGAAAGTCCTTTTTGCCGAGCAGGAACCAGATGGTTTCGCAAAAGAGGTGGGGCGAACGATCAAAGCCCACAAGAATCCCTTTGGAAGAGCGGAAGCCAGAGACCAATGGGCGGAAGGTTTAAACCTGTCCCTTGCAGGCCCTGTTTTATTTCATGCCGGGTGTCTCTCCTCATATGAATTTCCGGAGACACTGCAGTCGGCCATCAGGCTTCTGAGAAAGGTTGGTATCGACCCTGTCTATTTCGCACATGATGAAATTTGTTGCGGAGAGCCACTCTTGCGTGTTGGAAATGAAAAGCAATTCATCAAGAACGCCACGGACTTTGTTGAGCGGTGTAGAATCCATGGCGTAAAGGAGGTCATCACCCCCTGTGCAGAGGGCTATAGGGCTTTTACAAAGGACTACCCCAGATACCTGGAGGGCGTGGACTTGCCCGCTTTTAAGCACCTCAGCCAGGTCCTTGCCGAGCATTCGAGCGATTTGCTTATGAAAGAAAATGTCATGGAGGGCCTGAAAATCACATACCAGGACCCCTGCCGATTGGGCAGGGATAGCGGTATCTACGAGGAACCCCGATCATTGATCCAGCTTGTGCCTGGCATCGAGTTTGTGGAGATGAAAAAGAACCGGGAAGATGCGGTCTGTTGCGGTGCAGGGGGAGGTGTAAAACTGACCAATAGCGCTTTTGCTGAGTGGATGGGGACGAATCGTATGCACATGGCCAAGGAGACGGGGAGTTCCGTGCTTATCACGGCCTGTCCCTGGTGTGACAAAAACCTCAAAGACGCCCTCGCGGGTGGAGACGGAATTGAAGTAAAAAATGTCATCGATTTCCTGAGCGACGCGTTAAAAGAATAGCAGACAGGGGTCGTGCTTTAATCCCGGCAGCAGGTTATGGGTAGAAGGTTAACTGAAATATGGGGTATGCATATCAAGGTGGAAATGGAGATGTCCTGTGCGTAAGGAATTTTGTCTAGAGTGTGAAGGAATGACCTATGCGGCGCCTCAATATGGAAAAGAAATCCGCGTGAAAGTAGGCAAAGATGTGGATGAAAAAGGTGCTGTAACCTTGAGCAAAGAAGCCATAGAGGAACTGGGAATCCAAGAAGGTGACCTTGTCGAGATCTATGGTGCCTGGATGAAAGAAGCAAAAGCGGTCCTTTCAGATGAAAAAGATATAGCCCTAGTTAGGATGGATAAGGCTTTACGTGTAGCACTGCCATGTGCAATAGGCCAATGCATTGGCATCCGGAAGAAGTTTGAGTAATAGTAAAGAACCCGGACCCAGAGTAGCCGGCTTTGGGATAACCCTGTAAGGGCATTGTTTACAGAATTTTTAAGTGACTAAAGTGAGCTAAAATGACTTAAGTGCCTAAAGTGAAGGAGTGCGCTTTCAGCGCACATTATTTTAATATCATTGTGCCAAGGGCACAGACATCAACTTTTCCTCACTTCAGATCACTTCGCACTTTAGGCACTTGAGGCCTATTGATTTTGCAGGCATACCCTGTTCTCTCTGACCTGGCCCAGAGGACCAGGTTTTTGATTTCAAAATAAATGCCGTCCAAACCTCGTTAATTACTCGGTCTGATTCAATATTCTTGCTATTTGAAATTCTTATCCAGACTTTATAATTGACAATTTGAAAATTGGAAACTAGAATCGCAACTTATCCGTGTCTTTAAGGTTTTGATTTTTTTAGATTTTCGACCAACAGAGAAGGAGGAGGCCATATTTAAAGGAAAGTATTTGTTGGAAGCAGCCTAGTAGAATGGCAAAGGAGGTGGTGCGTATGGGTATAGATAGTTCGGGATGCTATGATGCTAAATGAGGAATAAAGTAATCAGGAATAAAGTAAAAGGAGGTAAAAATGAAAAAATTTAAGGTAGGATTGGTTTTGGGATTGACCCTGGTGTTGGTTTCGGTATTTGCTTTACCTGGCCCTGCGGACGCTAAATACATATGGAGATGGGGGACGGCTAATCCAGGGAGCTATGGTTATAGAGCATCCGCCTTCCTGGCAGATTTCTTGCGAAGGGGTATGCCGGAATATGACGTTACCGTCTACCCATTCGTTTCAACCACCGCTAACATCAAGAACTTTCTCGTGGGTGACCTGGAAAGCACGTATTCGGCCGAGCCGGGATTGAGAAAATTGTACTCATTTATAAAACCATTTAAGGGCTTTGAACCCAATGTAAAGCAAATGCCCGTGCAGTCTTTCTGGAGCTACACCATAGAGGCTCATGTATTGACTTCGCCGAAGAATAAAGACAAGTTTCGTACGTGGGAGGATTTAGACGGCGCAAAAATCTTCATGGCTCCGGCTGGCTATATGACCCATATCCACGCTTTCCGGGCTTTGAGGGACATTTGTGGTCTGAAGGTCAAGCACGTGGAAGTTGATCTGTCAAAGGTTGCGGATGCGCTAAGAGCGGGCACCATAGACGCCACGATATGTTACACAACGGCTACGGTATCGCTGCCTACCTGGGCTAAGACGCTTGATATCGCCACCCCCCTGCAGGGCGTGAACCCAACCCCAGAACAAATCAAGAAGCTAACAGCGGCAGGTTTTGCCCCCGTGAAGACCAACATCAAGAAAGCGTTTACCAGAGGGGTTGGCGTGGATGAACTCTATACCGTGCCTTATTTCTTCGGTTACCACCACGGGCTCCTGTTCCCGACAGAGGGCGTTTATAAAGCGCTCAAAACATTTGAAGCGGACGCAGCTTCGCTAACTAAGCTGGACCCTGGTTTCGGACCACTGGCCGCAGACTTCGCTGGTTTCCAGGTGAATGGGATAAAGAGCATACCCGAAATCCCAGTACACCCGGGATTGGCGAAATATCTCAAGGAAAAGGGCTTGTGGGACCCATCATGGGTAATAGCTAGCGAAGGAACGATCAAGGCAGCGATAAAGGCGATGAAAGCGAAAGCCCGCTGATCTTTCTCTCTATTCATTTAACGTAGCGGTATTAAGGGCTTATGATAGTGAACTCACCCCTGTAATACGCCAACAAGGGGTGAGTTCACGCTTCTTGCGTCACACCGTCAGGGGGTGAAAAGATGCGAAAAGATCCCGGGCAAGATGCAGCCTCTTCACTGGCTGAAATGCGTAGATTCCTAATCCCCTCCTATCTTATAGCCACTATCGTATATTTAATATTTTCCCTCCATTATTTCACGACCGGCTTAGGAGGAGCGATGCTCCTTGCCGTAACTGTCGTCCCTATAGCATACGTGCTGTGGGTATTGAATTCCTTTGTCACCGGAGAGCTGCCGTATCCACGTCTAGGGCTTAAACCCAACATTGTCATAGCTGGCCTGTACATCGCTATGTGCATCTTTTCCATAATATATATGAGAGTGGAGTATGACGCCCTCATTTATGACAGAGCGGGTTTTTTTAACACCCCTGACAAAATCGTAGGAGCGATGATGCTTGGTCTCGTAATCGAATATACCAGACGCGAGCATGGTGTACTCTTTTATCTCATCCTGTTTCTCATGCTTTATTCCGTTTACGGGTCGATTTTCCCAGGCATATTTGGTCATCCCGGCGTCTCCTGGATAAGGGTAATCACATCTTCTTCCGTTGAGATCAAATTGGGCCTCTTTGGAACGTATTCGCAAACTGGGGTAGCCGTTATTGCAGCATTTTTCATGTTTTTGGGCATTGCACAGGGATTTGGTGTTCAGGATTCTATTGTCAAAACTTTCACCGGGATATTTGCTAAACGTAAAACCCTCATTCCACAAACCGCGGTGGTGACTTCAATGGCTATCGCTACCTGTAGTGGATCGGGAGCAGCGAATGCAGCCATCACCGGGCAGTACACGATACCGTTGATGAAAAGAGCAGGGTTCCCCGCTCTTCACGCCGGTGCTGTGGAAGCTTCATCTTCGCTGGGAGGCCTGCTCATGCCGCCCGTCATGGCCATAGCCGGTTTCCTCATGGCTGACTTTCTAGGTGTGACGTATTTCGAGGTTATCGCTCGAGGATATGCGCCAGCACTCATTTTCTTTGCTATCATATCCATATCGGTTTACCTCTTTACAACGCGCTTCGTGCGGGCAAGGGGAAGTAGCCCAGATTCAGAACTGGTGTCCGTTATCGAGAGATTCTCCAAAATGGACGTGCTCAACACGGCCATTTTCTTTGCCTTCATCGGCGTTTTGATCTATTTGATGGGTGTGCTTTGGTATGAAGCATCAAGGGCCGCGCTTAACATTGCGTTCGGTCTCTTTATCACCGCCTCCGTAATGCGAATCTACCTCCATCCTGGGACGATTTCAGATAAAATAAAGGAATGGGGTAGGACTTTGCGCCGATGCCTAGAGGCATTTGCTGGGGTCACCGCTCCCCTCATTCTCTTGCTCGCCATGCTCGGGGTCATGGTAAATCTGTTCGTGGTTAGTGGATGGATGCTCAAGCTCATGGGGCTACTGGCGACGATCGGAGAATTCCATGTCGTAGCCCTTATCGGAATGGGTTTTCTAATTGGGGTCTTCTTGGGGCTGGGAATACCTCCGTCAGCCTGTTACATACTCTCAGCCGTGATACTCATCCCGCCTATGACAAAAATCGGGATCAACCCTTGGATAGCTCATTTCTTCCTATTTTTCATAGCGGTCATATCCGAATATTCGCCACCCACCTCACTGGTCGCTGCGGTGGCTTCCCGTATTTCAGGGGCCTCCTTCATGAAGACGATGATGGTCACGCTGCAAATATCTCTGCCTTTTTTCTTCCTCACATTCGCGATTTTCAATTGGGATATTTTGTTGTTGAAGCCTGGTTTAGCACAAATAGCTGCTCTGGGTGTGCTCATTGTTGGATGTTCGACAGCAGCTGCCGCCATCCACGGTAGACTTTTTAAACGTAAAACGCATGACCTTCCGTTAAGGTTTTTACTGATCCTACTGGCGCTATTTATCTTGTTCTATCCTAAAGGTGTCCTTTCGGCATTGGCATTGATACCAGCCTTGGCTATGATAATCCTGGTGATCTGGCGGACCGAAAAAACATCGGCAGCTTCTTAGGATGGCTATAAGGGAT
>JASFIT010000308.1:0-5871 GCA_050122535.1 Desulfobacteraceae bacterium
TAACCCAGACCCCAAATCCAGCGATCACAATGAAAAAGGCCCAGACCCCGATGGAATCCAAAATGGCACCCGTCTGTTTTGATAAGGGAATGACTTCCATCTCTGCCAGCTTGCCCGGCAAAGCAAAGATTCGGTTCACAAAACCAGCCAGCACGGCCATGGCGTAGAAACCACGGATTGTGATTCCCTTCACCACTTTTGTGACCATGGCGCCGATCTGGATGCCAAGCAAGGATCCCAAGAGCATGCCCATGGCCAAGGTATAGAAGATAAAGCCGTATATGGCATATTGACTGATGGCGGCGTAGCCGGCCGTGAATACGATCTGAAAAATGTCAGTTCCCACGGTGGTCATGGAAGAGACACCGAGCACATAGACGAAGATGGGAAAAGTGAGGAAGCCCCCACCGACCCCCATGATGCCCGCTGCCAGTCCAACGAGAGCACCACTGAGTACCAAGAATAACCAGGAAATACCCCGACCCCCAGGCGTAAAGTCATAATCGAATTTGACCATAGGAGGCAGCTTCATGGCCTGGAGCCTCTTCGGCAGATTACCCATTTCAGCGCCTTCTTCTTTACCCCCATGGACTCCTTCTTCTGCTTCTCCATGGGGAGCCGTTGCACGACCAGCCCTCCTCGCCCTGAGAAAGTCAAGCATGGCATAGGCCCCTAAGAACCCGAGCATGAGGGCGTATATGGTCGTAATAAAGGCATCGCTCAGCACAGGGTTGATCTCGTAAAAGAAGCGGTTGATGATCCCGCCGGTTGTCGCCCCTATGATGGCCCCAATCAAGAAAACCACAGCCAAGGGCACAGAGACGTTTCCCAACTTCCTGTGGATCACGCTCCCCATGATGGCCTTGGCAAAGATGTGAAAAAGGTCCGTTCCCACGGCCAAAATCCCTTTAATGCCTGCGCTCATCAGGGCAGGGGCGATGACAAATCCACCACCTGCTCCGATGCAGCCGGTGATCAATCCAGCACCCATGCCTATGGCAATGGATACAATAAAGATAAAAGTCCCGTAATAGGCGGGGCTATAGGCCTTCTTGCCGCCCAGGAATTCCGGCATGGCCTCGCCAACCTGATCAGCAAAGGCAATGCCTCCGACAATAACAGGCACGATCAATAGACCGAGTATGATGAGACGCTTGCGTTCCCGGAGAATGGTGTTTGAATTGTCCACTTCCCATTTGGCAAGGGCCCTTGCCCCCATCATCATGAATTGCCCCCACTCCTTAAAGAAATTCATGGCAATCTCCCCTTTTAAGTATCATTTTTCACATTGGACCTGCTTTCCTTAATCCCGCGCCACAGCAATCCCATTTTCATCCAGAACTCAATCTTACGGGTAGTAAAAAGCTCTGTTTAAACTTGGGCCAGCGCTAAGAAGGAAAAGCCGGAACCACCAACACAGGGCATGGTGCGTTACTAATAACTTTCTGGGCAACACTACCCATAAAAAGTTTCTGAAGCCCGGACCTTCCATGCGTTCCCACGACGATGAGATCGATACCTTTACTCTTTGCTTCTTTAACAATGAATTCATTTGGCGACCCACCTACCTGGAGAATGGTTTCACACGAGACGTTCTTCTGGGCAGCCTTATCCTTGACTTTTTCAAGGAATTCCGCTCCCGCCTTCTTAATTTCAGCCTCAAAGGCGGGTGCAGATTTCAGATGTTGTGGATATGCCTCTACCACATGAATAGCAAAGAGCTGACTATTGCAAACCGTTGCCATACTGATCGCTTGATCAAGGGCGATCTCACTGTATATGGACCCATCCAAGGCGACCAATATTTTCTCACCTTTGGTCAAAGGGCACGTCAGTTGTTCTTCGGCCATTTCCATATCCTCCTTTCAGCATCGCTAAAATGTCGGGGTATTGAATCAAATAGGTGTGGGATTGTCAAACATTTCCCGAGAAATTCGCGATATGATGAGTGATATTCCTAAAGTTCTCTTGGATTCATAACAAGTTGATATGGTTCAAATTTAAAGCTTGGTTTTGCACGTCAAAATGGCCAGAAAACGGGAATGAAGACGGTGCCCAGGATAAGGACAAGAAGATTGAGGGGCATGCCAAGTTTGAGGTAGTCGGTAAAGCGGTAACCACCCGGTCCGTATACCAGGAGGTTGGTTTGATAGCCGATGGGTGTGGCAAAGCAGGCGCTGGCCCCAAAGCAAACCGCGATAATAAAAGGTTTCGGATCAACGCCTAACGAAAGGGCGGTGGATATGGCAATGGGAACGAGCAGGACAGCGGTGGCATTGTTGCTCAAGATCTGGGTGCTTACGCTGGTGAGCAGGATGATGCCAGCCAATATAACCTCTGGATTTGCCCCACCAAAGAGCCCTAAAAACCCTTCGGCATAATATTTGGCGGTTCCCGTTTTCTCCATGGCCGTTCCCAGCGCAATGGCACCCACAATGAGTACAAGCACGTTCCCCTGTATGGACCGGTAACCATCTCGGAGTTGAAGGCAACCCGTTAGGATCATCAAGAAAGCGGCAGCAAGAGCGCAAACCATGATGTCAGCTATGCCGGTGCTGGCGGCCGTGATCAATCCCAGAAAGACAAGAATAGCGATGGGCGCCTTCCTCTTGTGGATGATCTCGTGGTGCACGTCTTCCACAATGATGAAGTCTGTTTCTCCTCGCATCCTTTCCAGTTTCTCTCCCGGACACCAAATCAGGATGATATCGCCCACTCTCAATTTCAAATTCTTAATCCTCTGCTCCGTGTAAAGAGAACTTCTCCTCTTTACGGCAATGATATGTATGTCAGGATCCTTTTGAAGATGGGTCTCGAGGAGCTTCTCTCCCAAGAGTGAAGATTGGGGAGGAATGATCATTTCCACAACTAGGGATTCTTTCTCCTCGGCGGCAAATTGGACATCTTTGGCCAAGTGGGGCAATTCAACGACTTCGTCTCGAAGGATTGCTACCAGGTCATTGGGCGAACCCTTGACCAGAAGCAAGTCATTTGCTGCGATTTCCACCGGATCCCTTTCTGGATAATAGACATGGTAGTCGCGTGCAATTTCGAAGACTTCAAAGGACGGATATTGCTTAGAAAAAGCGTGTGCCGGATCTTCTCCAATGAGTGCGCTGTCGGGTGGAATAATGAATTCGGCCAGATATCTTCTATCCGCACGATCCTCCAGTTCGCACACCGGGGCTGCGTGGCCCGGCATAAAACGGGGCGCCGCAAAAAAGAGGAAAGCAATTCCCAAAACGGCGATGGGGATGCCCAAGGAAGAAAGCTCGAACATACTGATCTTCCCGTAACCATACATGTCACTCAAGTTGCCCACAATGATATTGGTGGAGGTGCCAATCAATGTGCAGGTACCAGCAAGGATAGAGGCGTATGAAACTGGAATCAGAAATTTTGAGGGACTCAGATCGTATTCGCAACTCAAATTTAGAATGATTGGGATGAAAAGGACCACCACAGGTGTGTTGTTAATAAAGGCCGAGGCTATGCCGACGATGAGTAGGGTAAAGAGCATGGCAAGTTTTGCCTTGCCACGAGAGACCTGTATGACCTTCTGCGCCACGAAACCCACAGCTCCCGTGCGGATCATGGCCCTGCTGATGAGAAACATGGCACCCACGGTAATGACTGCGGGATTTGCGAATCCCGCTACCGCTTCCATGGGGGACAGGATCCTGGTCGCAATAAGCGCAACCATGATCCCAATGGCGGTAAGATCAATGGGGATCTTTTCTGTGATCAGCAGAAAAAGGGCGAACAGTAGAATGATGGAGACGATAAGAATGTCCATAGAAGAGGCCTCGCCGAAACTACTTCTTATTATAATCACAAAAAATCAGCCATACCAATTTTAATTACGAAAACATAATATGGGGGACGTTGTTGACTATCGTGACAAACCATGTCAGAGCTCAACGGGCAATCCATTATTTAGGTGTGAGCAAAGGGAATGAATCATTATGCCAAGACAAGCACGATGGGGTTCGCCCGGGACTCTTCATCATGTCATTGCCCCAAGGAGATTGGTAGTCGATATCTCAAATAAGGATGCAAATGGCAATGGAACTTAAGGAAGCTTATGGCCTGATCTTAGCGAAAGAAGGTTGTCACCAGGGGTATCCGCATCGGCTATCTCAAGGATATTTATAAGAAACAATGTGAAATTTAATTAGTCACGATAGTCAACAACGTCCCCTATTTCGTTTCTGTTTTAGTTTTTCGTCATTGGGGATGATATATCTGCTATCTACCCATGCCTCTGCTTAGCTCATGCTCCAAACCTATGCAAGGGGAACCGTCGTGAGATCGTTAGAAGATTTGGATGATGTATCTCACGGAAAGAAACAGAATGACAACGCCGAGTATCAGTTTTATGACTTTGGCGGGAAAGTATTTCTGAAGCCTTGCCCCACAGTACATCCCCAAGACGCCACCGATCCCAAAAAGGAATCCCAACCTCCAATCCGGGGCTATGGCCAGACCCGTATGGGCATACATGGGCGCGACCAGGGTGTAAAAGGTGACCCCCGAAATGGAGGTCAAAAAGGTGCCGAGCAGAGCGGCTCCCGCTATGGTGTAAACTGGGAGCTTGAAGATCGTTATCAGAAAGGGAGCGATAATTGCACCTCCACCTATCCCATACGTACCGCCTACGATACCCACGGCAAGGGCAAGGGCAAAGAGGATGATGGGGTTAAAAGAGAAGGTCTCGCCGTAAAACTCAAAGGTGTAGTTGACTGGTGAAAACCTGACGGTCTTAACGGCCACATGGCTGGCTGACCCCAATTGCTGCTTTTTTCGAATCTGTGTAGATCTTTCCATGAACCTTTGCTCAAGGGCATTGGTTTTCTTTTTGAGTGCGCCCGCCTTTGGCGTTAAATCATAAAGCAGCCTTGCTGCAATATAGAAGAGGACGCATCCCACAAAGAATTTGAAGTTTTTCGGGTCTGGGAGGTATTTGATTCTAAAGATGACACCGATAAACACGCCAGGCAATGTGCCAGAAATGGTGACCAGAGCAAGGGGCCAGGCCATCCTTTTCTCTTTAATGTATCTGTATACCCCGCTTGGGATGGCAACAATGTTGTAAACAAGGTTTGTGGGGCTGACCGCAGGGCTGGTAAAACCGAGCACGCTCACCTGGAAAGGGAGGATCAGGAAGGCACCAGAGACCCCGCCCATGGATGTGAAGAAGGAAATGACAAACGCAACAATGATAGGGATAGCCGGGAAGACATCGACCCCTGAAACAGGAAAATGCAACTGGTTTTACCTCCGCAAATGGACCACAAGCGTATAGACTCCTGAGGAAGAAAACAAGGGATTTGTTTTTACCCTTTTCCCTGTAGAGCTTCCAAATTCTCCCTAGCGAAGTCGATGGATGGATCCAGTGCTAGGGCAAATTGGTAATAACGGATGGCATTGTCCTTGTCGCCCATATCCCGGTAATTGGAAGCGATATTGGCGTAATCAATGGCAGAGCTGGGATCCAATTGGAGGACCTTCCTGAAGCATTGGATGGCCTTTTCATGCTCTTTCAACTTGAAATAGCAGTATCCCATAAGATTGTGGATATCCGTCCTTTCACTGTCATGTTCTTCTCCCTTTTCGAGGGTGCTAATGGCCTCTTTGTATTGGGCCAGGTCTTTCAAGCAGACCCCCATATAAGAGTAAATGCTGGGAATGTCCTCCTTATTGGGATTAAGCGCTAAGGCCCCTTCAAAATACTTCAGCGCCTGGGCCTGTTCATTTATGACCAGATGAGAGGTTCCCAAGAAAAATTTGACGTAGTATTTTCCGGGCATGAGCGCATCAATTTTTTTCAGCTCAGTGATTGCCCATCCAGGGACGCCGCTCTCTGCAATG
>JASFIT010000309.1:0-5852 GCA_050122535.1 Desulfobacteraceae bacterium
ATGGCAGAGTCCGCCATTCGTGAGGAATTGATTCAGCAGACCATTACGTTCCACGGGCATTCATGCCCGGGCCTGGCCATCGGGATAAGGGCGGCCGAGTTGGCACTGGCCGAATTGGGTCGAGCTTCGGACGAAGAGATCGTGGCGGTGGTGGAGACAGACATGTGCGGTGTGGACGCTGTTCAATTCCTGACCGGGTGCACCCTTGGTAAAGGAAACCTAATCCATTTGGACTACGGGAAAAACGCCTTTACATTCTATCGCCGCTCAGACGGGAAAGGTATTCGCATCGTGACCAAAAGCGGAACGCCTCGAGACCAAGACGATGCATTAAGTGCCCTAAGAAAGAAAATGCTTAAAGAAAGACTGACACCCGAGGAACAGGAAGAGATGGAAAAGGCCAAGACTGCGCGGATAGAGCGGATCATGGATGCGGAACTGCAAGACCTCTTTGAGGTCAAACCCGCACTGGGCCCCATCCCTAAGAAGGCCCGAATACTGAGGAGTCTTGTGTGTGAAGCCTGCGGTGAAGCAACAATGGAGTCACGGACGCGCCGGTTCCTTGCCCAGACCTTATGCATTCCCTGCTTCGAGGCCATGGAAAAGAGAGAATAGAAGGTGTGAAGGGATTGAGATTCCATGATAGAAGAAGAGATAAATAGGGCGAAAAGACTTTACGCGCATTATGGTGAGACACTGACTACCCAGGACGGTCTGGGTGCCCTTTTTGATATGTATCGGAAGGCTATACGCAAGACGCAAGCGGTCATGCAACAGCTGGGCGTTGTTGAAACCTGTTCGGTATGTGCCTGCAAGAGGTCTGGAAGTTGCTGTTTTCAAGGCGTGGAAGAATGGTATGACCATGTCCTTCTATTGGTGAATCTCGTGTTGGGCAGGCAAATACCAGAATTTCGTGAGGTCCCTGGGGGCTGTCTCTTTGTGGGGAGAAGGGGATGCAAACTCATTGCTCGACATGCCTTCTGTGTGAATTATCTTTGTCCCACCCTTAAGGATTCGAAAAAGACACCTCCCATGAAAACGCTTCTGTCTGTGTCTGGTGATGAACTGTATCGCGGATGGGAACTGGAAAAATCAATCCGGGAGTGGCTGCAGCACCAAGGCAGTGATGCAGATCTCGCAACAGTCGCTGAGAAGGGGATAAGCTATGGGCATTGATCTATCACGCATCACACCCTTTGAAATATGTTCCATCAGACCGCCCACGGAAAACTACAGTCTCACATTCAGGCTAACACGGAATTGCTACTGGAACCGATGCGGTTTTTGCCCAGCATACAAGTTTGCATCACGGTTTTCAAAACGGGGTATGGATGAGGTCAAGGAGGACGTCAACCGTGCAAAGTTGATCGATGACCTACTGTATGAACAGGGCATTAGCGGCACGCCAAGTTCTTACGCAGGATATAGCCTTGTTACTGAGTTGGTGCATAGGATCAGAACGGCTCAAAAGGAGACCGGCCATGAGGTGGAAGAAAATAGGGAAGAACCGCCCAAGGATCTACATCCCGATCTTGTCTGGTTTCTTTCATGGTTCAAGGAGAAGCCTGACTTAATGGACAGCCTAAACCATATCTTAACCTGGCGGATGGCTGGTGGGAAGACCTGTTTTCTGGGCGATGCCGACTCTCTAATCATAAAGCCAGAATTTATGACAGAAGTCATGGATGAGATAAAGGACAAGTTCTCCTCTCTTCAACGCTTCACCGTGTATGGGAGAACAAAGACTGCCGCAAGGGTGCGGAATGTGGAGGAACTCAAGGCGTATCGCAACGCCGGACTCGACAGGATACATTTTGGACTGGAGAGTGGATCGGATGCTGTCCTCAAATTCATGGATAAGGGTGTAACTAAAAATGAGCATGTGGAGGCAGGCATCAAGACCAGGGAGGCAGGGCTTTCGTGCTCTGTCTACGTAATGCCGGGACTGGGAGGGAGTCGGTGGTGGGAAGCGCATGCCCATGAAACGGCTGAAGTGCTGACAAAAATGACGCCTGACTATGTGAGGCTAAGGACCCTCCAGATTTTCCCTCAGACCCCGCTTGATGAGGCGCGCAGAAATGGGGATTTTGTAGAGGCGAGCGAGGAGCAGGTCGTGAGGGAGATCAGGATAATGGTGGAAGAGACTGACACAAAAGCAGAGATATTGAGTGACAGCGCCTCCAACCTGCTCAGCATAAATGGAAGACTGCCAGAAGATCGGTCCGCCATGCTTCGAGAAATTGACCAGTACCTGGCCCTTTCCCACAGGGACAAACTCCTCTTCAGCGCGGACTCACGGCTTCGCTCCTTTGTGGGGCAGTATGGCGGCCTCTCAGAAGACATATCCGGTGCCATAAGCCCGTACCTGAAAAGGGAGAGGCTGGATTTCTCCAACGCTTCGGATGGTGAAATAGTGGGCATCATCAGATTGATACGCGCAAAGCTTATGCCGTGAAATAGCCTATAGTGACGCTCCCCGCGCTAAAGGGTAGGGCATCAAGATTCTTCTTCGCAAACGAGTGGATAGAATTTCAAAGTTAGATGTGAATGAAGGAACCCTCAATCGTCATGCCCGCCCCGCATCAAGTGCGGGACAAACTCCGGCAGGCATCAAGGCTTTGAAGGTTTTTACGAATTACCTGGATTCCCCCTGGAGTTTATCCCCGCGAAGGCGGGGACGGGAATGACACAAGATGCCAGCCCTTCCCGTGCCCCTCTGAAACGGGATCTCCACTTTACGTCGACAAGGCACGGGGCATTCTGGCATATGTACGTAATGACCTCAACAAAAGAGGTGGAGGCTTGTGGGTCACGGTTCGCGTATGATAAAATTCATTGAATGAGTGATTTCATCGTTGAATTCGAGTGTCCTCAGTGCGGGGCGCCCGCAAGCCTGGAAGAGACGAGCCGGCTATTCATCTGCAAGTATTGCAGCGTAAAATCCTATCTCGTTCCCCAACACGTATTCCACTACGTGCTACCAAGCCGTTCCCCTGAAGACAAAGAGATCATCTATTTCCCCTACTGGCGTTTCCGGGGTGTGTTATTCGTCTGCGCCCCGGACTTAACGGTCCATAGCGAGCCCATCAATGAGATCCTGCAAGCCACTCCCTCGGATTTCTTCCCCTATGACCTGGGCTTCAAGGCCCAGGTCATAAAAATGAGGTTTACGGGATCGGAGTTCCAAGGTAGGATCTTTGAGCCAACCATACCCTTTGAGGAAGCGGTTCAATCCTTTGATTACCTCAACGAAAGGTATTACCACTCTCAATTCATCGGCCTGTTGGAGACCATCTATGCGCCCTTCTATATCCAGGATAGTACAATCTACGATGGAATCTCCAACAAGCGTGTGGACATGTTCTATGAGTATCCCATAGAAATCGATGAGGCGATGGTCACTCAACTGCCCCCTATGAGCCACCTGCAGCAAGACATGAAATTCATTCCCACCCTCTGCCCACATTGTGGCTGGGACATGGACTGCGCGCGAGATTCCTATTTGATGGCCTGCAAGAACTGCGGATCTTTCTGCAAACCCCAGTGGGCGGGACTGAAAAAGATGGGGGTGGGTTTCCTGCCAGGTGACACAAACACCGCACTTTATCTACCGTTCTATCGGATACAGGCTGAAATAACCGGGACCCAGCTCAACACCTACGGAGACTTGATAAAGGTGGCCAATTTGACCAAGGTTGTAAAGGAAGAGGAGGCCAAGAGAAGCTTTTATTTCTGGGTTCCGGCGTTCAAGCTGGGTTCTGGTCTTTTTTTGCAGATTGCTACGCGCGTGACCCTCGGCCAGCCCAACGGAAAACTTGAGCGGTCCATGCCCAAAATTCCGGTGTATCCCGTCAATCTGCCCATCTCGGAAGCCGTCAAAGGTCTAAAGAGCATCTTTGCGGATTTCATTGCCCTTCGGGAAATCAATTATCCGAAGCTTCAAGACATCTCCATAGTCCCCAAACGCCTTGGCCTCATATACGTCCCCTTTCAGGCCTTGGGGAGCGAGATCGTTCATCCTCAATACAAAGTCCGCGTCTCCAGCAAAACCCTCGAACACTTCCGCTTGTAGCGGAGGCTCGCCTGTCGCTCTTATTCGTCAGAATTTGGGGGCGCCCCTGAAATCATGGGGCGGGCGCCTCGCAATGACATTCTAACATGACGTGCTCATGGAATTAACTTCTAGTTTAATGGTTATGGGAGATTACCCTTGACAGTAATCTCCCTTTTTTGTCAAGAGTGTAAGCGCCACACCCTATGTTCGGGTAATTTCTCAAATCCTCCGGTTATGCGGGACGGTATCGTAAGGGTTTTGCTCGTGAAGTGATGCTCTACTATGCACTCTAGCAGTTTGAGGCGAGGCGACTTTTCTCAAGGCCGTATCCCCATCCCACTGCTCGCATGTGGCTTAAGAAAAGCTGAGTCCTTTAAGCCTGAACTGTTTACTTAAGGAGGATCAAATGAACTGGTTTCTCATTATCGCTGGCGGTTTGGCGGGGTTTGCAACGGTGGGTCACTTCTTCATAGGAAGTCGAAACTTCCTTCAGCCCACTTTGCAGGCCTCCTTTGATGAGGTGCCCAAAAAGGTGATGCACTGCCTGTTCCATTATGTATCTGCGTATCTCATCCTATCCACCATTTTCCTTTTGGCCATAGGACTTGGGTTCAAGTTGGGCGGTAACTCTGCGCCTCTGGTAAGGTTTATTGCCCTTAATTATACCGCTTTCGCCATAGCTCAAATCATCATTGCCCTAAGTTCTAAGATCCAAAACGCCCTGTTCAAATTGTTCCAGTGGGTATTCTGGGTACTTATCGCTCTCTTTTCCTGGATAGGGGCGTAGATGAACATCGTATTTTTCGTTATTGTCCTGATTGCTTTTTTCACCGCCGCCTGGCATCAACTCCACTGGGTGCCCATAGAGGGAAAGCTCTCTCCCATGGAAATCCTGTCAAAGGGCATGGTGGAATCAGCCGGCGGATCGGTGGAACTGGCTCTGGGTCTGATTGGCGTGATGACCCTGTTCCTGGGGCTTATGAAGGTGGCGGAGGCTGGGGGCATGTTGACCCTGATCTCCCGTCTTATTCGTCCACTGATGGTGCGTCTTTTCCCTGAGGTCCCTCCGGAACATCCAGCCATGGGGGCCATGATACTGAATCTATCCGCAAATGCCCTGGGTCTGGGAAATGCGGCCACCCCCTTTGGGATTCGTGCCATGCAGGAGCTTGACAAACTTAATTCCCATCCAGGCACGGCCACGGATCCCATGGCGCTTTTCCTGGCCATCAATACCTCCAGTGTCACCCTATTGCCCACCGGCGTTATCGCACTCCGTGCAGCGGCGGGGTCTGTTGACCCGGCGGGCATCCTTCCCACGACCCTGTTTGCCACGTGCTGCTCCACGGTTGCTGCCATATTTGCGGCCAAGGCCTACCGACGCTTTTTTAAAGTGAAGCATTCAAGGGCTGGGAAAGAGAACAGAGACGCTGGGAGGCCTAAAGCAGGAGACGGGTCGCTGCCCATTGAATCCCATAAGGGTTATCCTGTCTGGGTGAGCGGATTGGTACTCATCGCACTCGTGGCCCTTATCCCGATGAGCATTTTTTGGGGCAAGGCCGTCTCCCCCTGGATCATCCCCTTTCTTATGGTGGGTTTCTTGGGATTCGGGGTCATAAGACGTGTCCCTGTCTATGAGGTATTTGTGGAAGGGGCCAAGGAGGGCTTTCGAGTGGCCATTAGAATCATTCCCTATCTGGTGGCCATTCTGGTGGCTGTGGGCATGTTTCGTGCCAGCGGTGCCATGGAGGCGATGGTGAGCTGGTTGGGAGGGATGACGGGAATGGTGGGCATGCCT
>JASFIT010000310.1:0-5827 GCA_050122535.1 Desulfobacteraceae bacterium
GGGTACCAGGACGATTACTGCGCCCAAAATGATCCATGGCGGTATGCCAAACCACCCTTTCTTTTCAGTTCTATCTATTTTCATGAACATCATACTAAGCAAAAGGAATACCAGAATAAAATCGCTTCGCGATTTTATATAGAGTATGCCTGCGGTAGATTCAAAAATACTTACAAAATCAACTCTTTAATTGCCCAGAAAGTTCTCTTTTGAAACCCCACAAGCGGTGAACCCGCGTTTTATAAAATCGTAGAGCAGGGCGATACGATTTAATTTCTGGATACTTTCTATCCATCTGGATACCTCGTTACAGATAAAGATGGATACTTATTATCCACTTTTCAAGTAGTCTCACCAAAAAAGCAAAATTTGTGAGCCACAAAACTTAAAAACTGCCAGCAAAATTAGATGGTTATGAGTCGCCACCAAGATTTGGCATACCCATTGCTCACTAAAAATCCAAAACATTCGCCCTCTTCTTTTAAACACCCTGCTGAAACTCTGTCCTAATGTCTTTGCGAGGGACTCCTGCGGAGGCGGGAGGACCGAAGCAATCTTATAAGCCATTGAAAACAAAGAGGTTGCCGCGCTCCCTGCGGTCACTCGTAATGACGAAAAGAGATTGCGACACCTCCTCCAAAGGGAGGAGTAGTGATTCGTCAAACAGCGGAACGAGGCTTCAAGCGAGGCTGGCGGGGGGTTTCTAAGAAGAGATCCGTTGAAAGCGTAAATGGAACGCGGTTTTGGATAAGGGATTTTACGTATCGCTATTATATATAAAAGGTATATAAACAACGAAAGGATAACTAACCATGAATAGTATAGAACCTTTTTTACAGGACCTTCTGGCTCAGGGGCCAGGTTACGGGGGTTGGGGTATGCACCACGGGCCCACGGGCTGGGGATTTGGCATGCCCTGGTTTGGCATGATCTTTATGATGCTCTTCTGGATTGCCGTCATCGTAGGCATTATTTTCCTCATCAAATGGCTTATCCTCTCAACACGATCCAAGAGTCCTGGAGTCGGAGAAGGGAATAAAGCCCTGGAAATCCTCAAGACAAGATATGCCAAGGGCGAAATCAATAAAGAGGAATTTGAGGAAAAGAAGAAGGACCTGCTCGCATAGCCAGGCGGTTGATTGGTGGATGTGTACTGTCTCTCATGAGCGAAGTTTCATCCCTAACCCTGATCTGTTACTGTTCTTTTTATCAGTCCTGGGAAAAAGCGAGGGGTACGGATTTTATATCTTTCGTATTCCATGCCAAAGCCTTCCTCTAGACCTTTCTCTTCTTTCGTAGCGAGCCAATAATAGACCCCTACCAGAATGGGAAAGAGTATCAATGTGAGTGCTGTGGGCCAGTGAATCAACCAACCGAACATTATCAGAAATAGTCCCACATATTGTGGATGTCGGATGTATCCATAAACCCCGTCTGTAACCAGACCCTCTGCTTTGTGGATCTTTCTCCAGCCCAAGTAGACGAGCAATATTCCTGCCAGCGTGGTCCACGTGCCAGCGATCATCCCAAAACCACCAATTATCTTCCGGCTGAAAGGAAGGATAAAGGGATAGTCAAAGAACGGGGAAAAAATGAAGATAACAAGGGGCAAGCCGAACATTTCGGTAAATAGGGCAACGAGAAATCCGACAAGAGCTCCTTTTGATTTCCAATGGCTTTCTTTTGAAGGGTGACGGTAGGGTAAGAGGGCTAAGAAACAGGCCAAGATGAGGATATTCACGATGATCAGCCCATTTCTCCCAACTAAGTCTTCAATAAGCACACTGGTCGGAGGCTTCCCGTGCTGACCAAACAATTTCACCGCATAGAGATATAAAAACCCCGCAATCCCCAGAAGACCCAAAGCCGTCAAGATCTTATCTCTCATTTGGTCTCTCATAGCACTTTTCTCGCTTCTCTCCGTGTTTCATATAGATAACCTAATCATCATCAGGAGAGATGAAAGCAATGATGTATATGTGCGGATACTTTGTATCCAACTGGATACTGAAAATGGATACCTGGTATCCATTCTTCTTTCCTGTAATTTTCGATTAATATATCCTCGAACACTTGATATAGAGAAATAACGCTTTAATTTAAACCAGTTACTAAATCGCTCGGGAGTTTGGCACGGGCGTTGCTCTATATGAAGTCAAAACAGTTTAATCTTAACAGGAGGTAGAAAAATGAAAAGGTTGATTGCATTATTGGGAATCTTGGTTTTGGTGGGCGCCATCGCCGTACCCGTATTGGCCCACGGTCCAGGTTGGGGCAGAGGCCACCACATGGGTTGGGGCGGCGGTCCTGGACAGGGATACTGTGGGGACTACGGCCCGGGAGCTAGCAACCTCACAGAGGAGCAGCGCACCAAGCTGGATACGCTGAACAAGAAATTCTATGATGAGACGGCCCAGCTCAGAAACGAGATGTGGACAAAGTCAAGAGAGCTGAGCGCCCTCCTAAATTCGCCCAACCCGGATGCGGACAAGGCCAGGGCCCTTCAGAAAGAGATCACGGGTCTCAGGTCTCAGCTGGCCGAGAAGCGGCTTGATTTTGAGCTGGAGGAACGGAAGATCGCCCCTGATACCCGCTATGGCTCAGGTTACGGCAAGGGTTACGGCAAAGGTTACGGCAAAGGTTATGGTAGAGGTTACGGGCACCACATGGGCGGTTATGGCCATCACATGGGTGGCTATGGCCCCGGAGGTTGTTGGCAATAACCAATATTTCGTAAGGGGGTGGAGTTTTCAGTTCACCCCCTTATTTTTTGCTTGATTGAACTTAACGTCCTGAAGGAATATGGGGCTGAAATTCAAGTTCGTTTATGAGGGGAAATTAAAATGGAAAGACGAAACGAAACAATAGTTATCCTGATTCTCGGATTGTCTCTGTTGGTGACAGGATTTAGCAGAGCCACCCTCAAGAAGGACTTCGTCTCTTTTGATAAGGCATTCATCCCCCCGCTTGCCTTAACAAGGGCTGAAAAAGTCAAACCCTCGAATAAGGCGATGAAATTACTGAAAGAGAATTGGGGGACCTTCAAGGCAAAGTATTATGAGGCAAATCCCAATGATCCTAGTTGGAAAGCAGATTTCAATAAGGTGGATCAAAAGATTATGGAAGCAGCCAAAACCGTAAAAAGCGGAAAGCATCTTATAGACGCACATGAGTCATTGGAGGAGATTCGATATATCTTTCTAGAACTACGGAAGAGAAACGGAATTAATTACTACATTGACCCTTTGTCTGAATTTCACGTTTTTATGGAGGTAATTGTTCATACCGCCGATGAAAATGATGCCGATACTTTGAACGATGGGGACAAGGAGATTATTCGAGAACAATATGAACAAGCATCAAGAATATGGAACAAGATCAAAACAGCGGAATTTGACAGACGTTTTTATGGCTTCAGTGATGAAAAAATGGCCAAGATGAACAAGTATTTGAGAATGGAGTCTGAGGCCTTGAACAAACTGGGAAAAGCTCTCGACGATAACAATAATGCGTTAATCATCACAACGGCAAAAGCCATTAAGCCAAACTACGCAAAACTCTACAAGCTGTTTGGTGACTTTGACCGCATAAAAGCCAAGAAATCCTAAAGGAGAGGGACCCATGAAAGAAGTCAGTTTTCGCAAGATCGTCTCATTGACCTCCCTGACATCATTTTTGTTTATTATTACCACGGGTGTGGTCCTGTATATCGTTCCACACGGAAGAGTGGCTTACTGGGCGGATTGGCGCTTGTGGGGACTAACCAAAGATCAATGGACCAGCATTCACATTAATCTGGCGCTCCTGTTCTTGATCGCATCTGGATTCCACATATATTACAACTGGAACGCCATTCTGGCCTATCTTAAAAACAGGGTTAAACAGTTTGTGGTCTTCAACAGGGAATTCACGGTGGCTTTTGTGGTAGCCCTCATCTTTATTGTGGGTACCTATTTCCACATCCCCCCCTTTGGGACCGTTTTGAACATCAATGAAAGCATCAAGACTCGCCAAGAGAGGACCTACGGAAACCCGCCATACGGGCACGCTGAACGTTCCTCCTTGAAGTCCTTTTGTAAGAGAATGGGCCTCGATCTTGATCAAGCATTGGTCCTCTTGAACAAGAACAACCTCAAGGGCGTTGGTGAAAACGAGACTTTGAAGAACATCGCGCAGGCCAATGCTATCTCACCCCAGCAGCTCTACCTTTACATTAAGGACGCCAGGCAGATGGCTGGCGTGCAGGCATCCGGGGCAAAATCTGGAACGACCGTGCCTACTGGCCTGGGCCGGAAGACCCTTGCAAAAGCCGCTAAAGAGTACGGTTTCGATCTGGAGGTGGGTCTTGCTAAGCTTGCCCGCAAGAAAATAGGAGCTACCGGCGACATGACCTTTAAGGAGGTGGCTGACGGGGCAGGGATGGCACCCATCGATGTTTTTGAGATGATGAAATAAAGAGATTTTGTATGAAATTTTCTCAGATCTGCTCGTGAAATGGCTTGATACCTGACCATTGCTGCTTAGTTTAAGTATGTGGCATTCATTTCAGTAAGGATGTGAAGCAAATGGCACAAGAAGAAGGTCTCGTTGCCAGCATTAGTGAGAATGGCTGGGCACAGGTGGTTGCCGATAGAAGAGACGCATGCGGTGATTGTGGCGCATCCGGCTGCTGTGCTTCTCTCGGAGGTAGCACCAAGATGGTTATCAAGGCCATGAACAGGGCCGGAGCCGGCATGGGGGATCTCGTTTCCATTACCCTCAAATCCGGCACTGTAATCCAGAGCGCCGCGATCTTCTATCTGATACCCCTGGTGGGTCTCATCTTCGGCGCAGCCGTCGGCTCAACATCCAATCTGGGATTGCCCATTAGCGAAACGGCCGCTACAATCCTCTTCTGCTTTGCCGGTCTCGCTTTCGGCTTCCTTATAACAGCCTTGCTCACCAGATGGCTCGTCACAAAACAGGCGTTCACGCCTGTGATAACGCGTGTCATTAAGCCTGGTTTCCGGGCTCCCGAATCTCTGATCGCGATCGACCCGGTTTGTAAAATGGCGGTGGACCCTCAAGAAGCGCCGGCCAGTTTTGTCTATCAAAATAAAACGTATTATTTTTGCCATCCAGCCTGTCAGGCCTCTTTCGAGCAAAAACCGGACAAATACCTGTGAAGCCCCTTTCATAGAGAGGACACTCTGGTCTCCAGTCGTCAGTACTTCTCTTTGGTTGAGTTGTGAAGCCATAAGTGGTAAAGAGGCCAATAGGACCTATGGCTGCGTTGAGCCTGCTGTTTGACACAATCTTACGCGCCATGACAATTTTGATTGAGAGAGGAGATCTCAGATTTTGGTGAGGACGATAACGGTTATTTTGCTGGTTACATTTGTTATGGCGGGTTGTGCCTCAGGAAAGTTTGCGCTTCAAAGCACTGAGCGCAGGGCCTATCGCATTGACCAAATCAAGAACCGCCATCCTGATTGGGATGAGATTACCGTTCAGAAGGTGGCATCCAGAAGAATTGAAATCGGAATGATACCAGAAATGGTACGAGCTGCTTTAGGAGAGCCGGATAGGGTTTCCCGTGAAGGTGGCCAAGAGATATGGGGATATGCCATCTGGGTTGTTTATGGGGAAGCTACAGCGTATAAGAAATTCGTCTATTCTGTTCACTTCAGAGAGGGTAAAATCATAAGAACTACGGGAGACCGAAGCGCCCTGTCACATCTCAATTGGTATCAGTAATACCCTGCATGAGAACTTCTGCGTCAAATCTTAATGCTTACATCATCCCTTCTCCAAAGTAATATTCGGTCCGTTATCGGCAAGGGGCATA
>JASFIT010000311.1:0-5788 GCA_050122535.1 Desulfobacteraceae bacterium
AAAGAAGAAATTCCTCTTATGGCAGAACACTTTCTTCATCGTTTCTCTCAGGAGACCAACAAGGCGGTAGACCTCATCAGCCGCGAGGCCATGGATGAAATGATGCTTTATGAGTGGCCTGGAAACGTGCGCGAGCTGGAGAATGCTATAGAAAGGGCGGTGGTTGTGAGCAAAGGGCGCAAGCTGATACCTGAGTATTTACCCATATTTCGTCCAGAATACCTCACACGCCCTACGGATAACACCCTCCTGGAAATGGAAAAAGCACATATTAGTCGAATACTGACTGAGAACCAGTGGAATGTGGCGAAAAGCGCAAAAATACTGGGTGTTGATCGTTCCACGCTCTACAACAAAATCAAGCGGCATAACATTCGTAAGGCATCTTGATTTCCCGACCGGAACATACCATCCTCATTTCCCCCATTGGAGATTCTGAGACAGAATTTTACAAACCGATCAGTCGTGAGGTTAGCCGGATATACGGCTATCCCACCGAACTCATGCCCCTCCTCCAGGATGCGGAGTTTGCCTTTGATGCGAGTCGTAATCAGTATTATTCCACAATGATTCTGGAGAGGCTGGCCACCAAGGCACCTTCCCGCGCGTTAAAGACGCTTGCCATAACCCATGTGGACCTCTTTATCCCAATTCTCACCCATGTTTACGGAGAAGCACAATTGGGTGGTAAAACCTGCATCATATCCACCTGTCGCCTCAAAGAAGACCTCCCTGCCATAAACCCTAAAGACGTATTTCTCCATCGGGTTGTCAAGGAAGCGATCCATGAACTGGGGCACACCTTTAATTTACGCCATTGCCCAGATCACACCTGTCTCATGCACTACTGCCGCAGCGAGAGGGATGTGGACCGAAAATCAGACGAGCTCTGCCGACATTGCAAGGTTCTCCTGCAGGATGAACTAAAGAAAAGGCCGGCGGAAAGGTAATCCGCCAGCCTTTTGGAGGCATTCACAGCCCTGTCTAGGAAAATTCTTATCTTTTGAGAAAAATCTTGGTTATCCTCTCCCAGCCAAGTTGAGGCATGTGCCCGTAAATGTCGTGGCTCAAATCGCCGCCGTCAGCTGCGAGAGGGCCTGCCACCTCTTCTATGACCTCATAGAGACGCGCCACCTCACCTTCCATAAAACCTTCAGTCTCGTTGTTTATCATGAGGTTTTTCAAATCCCCGCGCAAGTTATTGCAGTGAACGCTCATGACCCACCCTGCCGAGTAAGGATCTTGATTGGCCAGGTCCCCCTCTTCTCTCAGCTTGGGGTTGATGGCGGTCACCACGCCGCTTACAGGGGAGAGGAACCTTGCTTGATTCGGTGCCCGTGATACGCCAATATCTGCACTTCCCTGCTTCACTTCCTTCCCCATAAGGGGGGCCTCAATGCGATCTAATGGGCCCAGAAGGCGTAAGGCGAACTCGTCTATACCAACCCGTACCGAGGAACCCTCTTCCACCTTTATCCAGGTATGCCCTGGATGGAAATAATATCCCTGTGGCACTTTAAAGCCTTTGACGTCCAGCACATCCATAGGACTCATCACTGCGTGCACGCTATATTGGTCATTGAAGTACTGATCAAAATCACAGTTAGCGCACTTGTAGTCATTGTTGCATACCTTGAATTCAATTCGTCCTTTCATCTGATGGATGCAGGGTCGCTTCGTTGCAGGTTGGGACCTCAGCGTCTGCTGCCAAGAGACAATGAGACCTCGCTTGCCCTTGGGAACTGCACCCGCCCTCTTCAGGCTCAGGTTCTCGTCACTAACACGTCGCAGGATCCTATCGAACCGACAGGATGGGCAGTCGTACTTAAGCTGACAAAGCTTTCTGGAAACCACCCCAGCCTGCATCCAGATACAGGGTTGTCCTTCTTTTGAGACGTTCATTAAACAGGTTGATTCCATATGACGCTCCTCCCACGATTTCCCTTTTGAAAAGGATCCCTTAAAAGGATTCCATATCAGGTCTTAAGAAAAGTCTTGGTCAGGTTTTTCCAGCCCAATTGGGGAACATTTCCAAAGATGTCCTCACTCAGATGGCCACCGTCTACAGCCATAGGCCCGGCGACCTGCTCTATCATCGTTTCTAGCTTATTCACCTCACCATTTATCCATCCCATGCTATCCGTGTCACTCATGAGGTCTTCGACTGTGCCTTTTATCTCGGGATTGCGGACCACGAAAAGCCAGCCATCTTCATAGGGCTGCTCACTGGCCAGGTTGGCTCTCTCCCTCACGCCTGAATTCACCTCCACAATGACCCCGTCAACGGGTGAGAGAACATCGGCCAGATTATGGTTTCGCTTCAGCCCCCAGCCCACTTTGTCCTTGTCCAGTTCCTTGCCCATCAGGGGGAGATCCAGAGCATCTGGACTTCCAAGGAGCTTGAGTGAGAAGTCATCCATTCCGACACGTATATATCCGCCGCTCTCTATACGCGCCCAAGTATGACCGCCATGGTAGTAGTACCCCATAGGGACTCGGAAACCCTTGACCTCTTGCACTTCATAGGGGATGGTCTTGGTCTTTGTGGACCAGACGTCCTCAAAGAACTGATCAAAATCGCATTTGGAGCACGCATAGTCGTAGGCGCACCTTCTTTTCTCGATACGATTGGTCAAGCTATGTCTACAGACCCTATCCAAGCCCTCCCTTGTCCGCATGGCATCTTGCCAGCTGATTTGCTTTCCTTGGGCCACCTTTTTCCGCATGCCCATATCGTATTTGCAGGTTGTACAGTCTCCAAAGTTATTGCAGTTTTTGAATCCCACCACGCCAGTCTCCATCCAAATGCATGGATTGGCCGTTTCAGCGCGTTTGTCCGGTTTCACCATCCAAACCTGTCCGCCTAAAACCGCGCCGATTCCACTCTCTGCTCCCAGATCTTGTCCACCGCCCTTGCGGTAAGAGGATCCGTAGCCCAAACGGCTTCTTCGCTCTTCTCTGCTCTTTTTGTCCATTTTTCTCACTCCTTGCTCGGATTTTTTGGCGCTTGTCACCTTGGTAAAAGAGCAAAGCCTGTGCCAAGCAAGAAGCATTTTTCAAGTGCCCGTACAAGATATTGATATTACATGGCATTTCTTGTCCCACGCCAAACCAAAGGGTCCATAGGAACGCTTCAACGGCGCGACCCCAGTGTTGGAATGCTCACCACTATCCCCATTCAATGGTCAGACAATTGCGTCCGGCAGCCCAATTAATTGTTTGCTTTCAACCGCTTAACCAACTGTTGAATTTTCCAACAGTGCGGTCGGGAATTTCCACATCTTTTAATCGAAGATTTCAACCTATTCAGCAAAGGCGATAAAAGCGCTTTATTTGGACCGCTCTTCGCCCATTCCTCTTTTCGTTTACATGGACTTTCAATAGCGAGTAGCTAATTTTTTGTACTGCGAGACTGATCCTTTGCAGATGGGGCAGGCCTCTTTGGGGAACTCCGTGAGGGTGGACCCACAGTTTTGGCAGACAAAATATTGGGTGGGCGTGCCTTCGATTTTCTTGGCGAGCAAACCGAATAGCATCCCTGTACCAGATTGAATTCTCTTAATTAAGTCTCGATGCTGCATTTCGGATTTCCATGCATATGTGATACTTCGAGTTGCTGCTTTGTGATTTTCCGATTCGGTCTTATCGATAAATTGAGGATACTTGGTATCAATCTCACTCAACTCAACTTTGGTCGCCTTCTTTAGGTTCTTTTTCGTGCTGGAGACTTTGATTTGCGGAATTTCTGTGTCACTTACTTCCACACCTAATTCGACCAAAAGGGTCCTGAAATTTCGGGCATGGATTCGCTCAGAGCTTGCTAGGGCGATAAACAAGTTGGCTATGTTGGGATAGTTTTCTGAATTGGCCTTTTGGGCATATGCCATATAGGTATGGAAAGCTTGAATTTCTCCCTTGTAGGCCATTTTGAGAACAGAGATTGTCTTGGGGTATCTTGTTTGCGCATCAACAAAGGGCAAGGTAAACATAGAGAAGAGGATGCAACCGAGAAGAATCAGTGAATATGAAATTCTATTAGCTTTTCGTGACATTCCGGGCCCCCCCTTCTGCCGCTCGGTTTCCAGGCCAATCGCATCATGATCCCTCTAGAGGAACTTCCGAGAGAGCCAGACGAATCAAGTTAACTTTCAGAAAGGAATGAAAAACAGGAAACTACTTGTAGTTGCTGAAATCGACCCCGCGTTGGCGTCCCCGTTCCTCATACCAGGCCATTTCGTCACCAGGAGGGGACACCATTTCCTCGGCTTGTTTACGGAGGAGTTGGATCGCCTCTGAAGGACAGGTGCCTATGCAAAGACCACAGCCAATACATTTTTCTTTGATGACCTCATAGGCATCCTCATCCTCTTCGATGGCATTGACCTGACAGCGCTCTTCGGCGCAGGTACCGCAGGCTGTACAGGCATCAGGGTCAATTTCGGCATAGTAGTGGGAATTGACCACCTTGGAGGCAGGTATGCCCAGTTCATTGATCCCTTTCAATATACCGCAGCAACAGCCGCAACAGTTACAGATGAAGAAATGACCCCCTTGTACGTTCCAGGTGAGATGGACCAGGGCGGCCTCCTCAGACTTTCGTAACAATTCGTAGGCATCTTCTTTGGAAATGGACTGGCCATAGCGATGATTCTCAAAAGCGTTTGGCACCGGAGCAATCCCCATGCAGACCTCCACAGGCCTATCACAAGGATTGTCCAGAAGCCCCTGCTCTTTCTTGCAGATACATTCCAACTGTAGAAACGATTGGCCGTTTTCGATAATGGAGGAGACCCTCTCGTACGTGAGGGCCTCCTGGTTGGCCTGGATCTCCCTTTCAATGGGGATCACCTGCATAAGCTGGGGTTGGTGCTCCAAGAACTGCTGACCAAAGACTTTCATGTATTCCTCACACATTTCCGCCAGTTCGCGGTCCATATGCGGGAGCTGAAATTCGTAGATTCCTAATGCCCATGGGGCCATCCTGAACAGCCTGTCGCTGCGCAACATGAAACTGAAGACTTGCCCCCTTTCCCACATGGTGGTGAGCATCTCTTCAAGTTCTTTCGGGGACCGACCCGTGCGTGTGGCGATCTGCTCCGGGGTCTCAGGCGTCAACCTCAGGTCACAGAAAAGTTCAGCCTGTTCCGGCTGGAATATCTTTTTAAGGATTCTTATTTCCACGCCGCTTTCCGTGGCAGGAAAACCGTTTGGCAGTGTGTCAAGGACCTTGGCCAGTTTGTGATATACTTCGTCACCCATGCTCTATTCCCTCCTCACGCGAATATTTTTCAGTTCCATTGATGCGGACCATATGCATATCTATCCCAGGTCATTGAAGGCATCCCAGATACTTCCTATCAGGTCGCCAGGGATGCCTACCGCTTCAGAGCGTTCACAATCGGCGACAGTGCTCCAAAAAATCACGGTACTTGCCCTGTTTTGGGGATTCGTTACCTTGTACGCACCTGACACCTTCTCATCCTGCTCTATGATCTCTAATTCGATTGCAGGCTTCTCATAGGCTCTGCAGTACTGGTTATACCAGCCTTGAATCATCTCTTTTGCCCTCTCTAAGGACACAGGCGGTTTCATTGGATCCTCCTTGTGCGAGAGACGTGGGGGTTGAGGAATTATATTAATTGCTCTATTTTTGTGGTTTTTGCAAGGGCTAAAAGTGGACAGGTCCTCATGGAAAGGGTAGTATTCCATCAAAGGAAAAAGAAAAGCGCTTGGAATTAATAAATCTTCTTTAGAGAGCGGCGAATTAGCGGGTTCGGGTTTAGGAAAG
>JASFIT010000312.1:0-5765 GCA_050122535.1 Desulfobacteraceae bacterium
TTCCAAGCCGGCCCATCCCTGTATCCACCTTAAGCTGGACATTAATCACCTTTCCCGTTCTAGCGCTCTCCTTTGCCAGCGCCTCAGCCATCTCTAGGTCGAAGAGCACTGGAGTCAGGTCCTTTTCCACAGCTTCTCTGGCTTCTTCCTGTGTCCGCACCCCGCACAGGATGACTATAGGCCGTTTTATGCCATTATTTCTCAGTTCCAGGGCTTCATAGAGGTGGGCCACCCCTAAATAGTCAATCCCATTGCTTTCCAAGACCTTAGACACCGGGATCAGGCCATGGCCATACGCATCTGATTTGACAACACCCATAATCCTCGTCTCTGGCGCGAGGAGCTTCTTGACCTGATTCAGGTTGTGCTCAAGGGCGAATAGATCAATGACTATGCTGTTTGGCGATTGGGTCATGACATCATCCCTAAGATCTTTAATAGGTGAAACACCCCGCCCTAAAATCTTCCTTCTGGAAAATTTTAGACAAGCCCCTTGTTCCAAGGGCCTTTTGAGCCTCCCGAATGCCTTCGGGAGGCGCCTTATAAAATCCCACAAGGGATTTTATTTCGGGTAAAAACTAACTGATATTAACGCATATATCAAGCACTATGTGGGCTCCCGAGCCACCCTCTATACCATGTATCATTACTGGAATCAGTGGGTTGTGGAGGATCCTTGATCACCAGCAAGATATTAGATGCACGTTGAGCCTCGCGAAACTGGGGACCCACCAACAAAGTGGTGATTTCAAGCGCAGCGGGGGCAAACCCCGTCTCTGCGGAGAGATTATGCCTTGATGATGAATCAGGGAGACGCACAAGGGCTTTGGTTGACACACTAATCGGTTGAAACTATTATAAATCGGCAACGCTCATATCTTGCGAGGTGTTGTGGCGCAAATGAAGTTATTACTCTGCCTGATAGGATTGGTGCTTATCGTGGAAGGCCTCCCCTATTTTGCCTTTCCCGGGAAGATGAAGAAATGGATGAAAAAGGTACAGGAGATTCCGGATCCCCATTTGAGGGCCATGGGTTTTGCCGCCATGTGCATAGGACTGATCATGGCCTATCTGTTCAGATAATGAAATGGTTTGACTTTATATGTCATTTTGTTTAACTTACGCCACTTAAAACCAGATCCATTCGCTGCGCTCACTCTTGGAATATTGGAATGATGGATTGGTGGAATATTGGGACCAAAGGAATAAAAACATCTTAGAATACAGTTTTCTGTCTTTGGTGGTTACTATTCCATCCTTCCATCATTTGATTCTTCCATAAAGACGGCAGAGAGCTCTAGCAAGAAAATTTGCCAAAAGCTGAGTGAAGCTTGGAATTGCCGAGATCCAATGTGAGATGTTTAACCTTGAGGATTACAACTATGACCTGCCGCAAGAACTGATTGCACAGGTTCCTGCCACGAGTCGTGACAGATCTCGTCTCCTTTTGGTGGAACGCTCCAAGAAATCGTTTTCCGATCATCATTTTTTTGATCTTCCCAGGGTATTGGAGCCTGGGGACCTCCTGGTTGTTAATAATACCAAAGTTGTCCCTTCCAGGCTTTTTGGCCACAAGGAGAGTGGCGGGCAGATCGAGATACTGGTTCTGGAACATCCCAACTCGGATGCTCCAAGATCTAACACGCGCTGGTGCCTGTTAAGGTCATCCAAACGCCCCAAAAAAGGGAGCCACCTGTTCTTTGAAAACAACATTTCAGCCCGGGTGAGAGATATCGGAGATGATGGTCTCGTTCACATCACCTTTCACGGTGTCTCCTCTATCGATTCCCTGCTTCAAGAGAAAGGCCATATGCCCCTACCTCCTTACATAACGAGAGAGAAAGCTGATTATCGGGCATCCACGGACAGGGAAAGGTACCAAACTGTCTTTGCGCTCAAACCGGGTGCTGTAGCGGCACCCACGGCGGGGTTGCATTTTAGCGAGGCACTGATTGGGCGCTTAAATCAAGCAGGATACGCTTTGGTCTATGTGACCCTCCATGTGGGACATGGGACCTTCCGTCCGGTGAAGACAGCGGATATAAGAGATCACAGGCTCGGAGAAGAGGCGTACATCATTGACCCTGATGCTGCCAGTGCCATTAACAGGGCCAAAAGGGAGGGAAGAAGGGTTATCGCCGTGGGAACCACGGTTGTCAGAGCCTTGGAAACTGTTGCGCGGCAGAACGGTGAAGTTGCCCCTGGCAGGGGGAATACAAATCTTGTCATCACCCCCGGGTACGCATTCAAGGTGGTGGATGGCATAATCACAAACTTTCATTTGCCCAAGTCATCCCTGCTCTTTCTAGTCTCCGCCTTTGGGGGCTTAGACTTAATCAAAAACGCATACGCATGGGCCATTGAGAAGAAATACCGCTTCTATAGTTATGGGGACGCCATGTTGATCATTTGAACCAGGTTTTATGCCGCAGACCCGCCGTCGCCACCCGTGCTCCGCCGGAGGCTACGCCGAGGCGAGAGGCTATGGCGGGGCAAGCCCAAACAGACGCGGTGGAACTATTAGTCTGCGTCTTTCTGCGGCTTAATTAGATTTTGTTTTGGAATTTAAGGTTCTTAATAAATCTCTGACGAGTAAGGCCAGGTTGGGGGAGATCATGACTCCCCATGGGCACTTTGAAACCCCGGTATTCATGCCTGTGGGAACGCAGGGTACAGTCAAGGCCGTCTCTTCGGAAGATATGGAGGAGATGGGTATCAAGATTGTTCTGGCCAATACCTATCACCTCTATTTACGTCCTGGATACAGGATCGTGGAAAAATTGGGCGGGCTGCATCGATTTATGAGCTGGGACGGCCCCATCCTCACCGATAGCGGTGGTTTTCAAGTGTATAGCCTCTCAAAGCTGAGGACCATATCTGAGGAAGGGGTCACGTTTCAATCCCACCTTGACGGCTCGCGGCACTTCATCGGCCCTAAAGAGGCAATGGTCATCCAACAGGGCTTAGGTGCAGATATCATCATGGCTTTTGATGAATGTGCCCCCTACCCTGCTGACTATGAATATGTCCTCAACTCTGTTAGATTGACCAGTCTATGGGCCAAACAGTGCATTGAGTACAAAGAGGGAAACAATCAGGCCCTCTTCGGCATCGTCCAAGGTGGAATGTACCCAGATTTGAGGGAACGGAGCGCAGCAGAATTAACCCAAATGAACTTTGACGGGTATGCCTTGGGCGGACTTTCTGTTGGAGAGGATAGGGATAGTAGAGAACGGGTCATCAAGGAAACCGTGGAATTTTTGCCGGCGGACAAACCCGTTTACCTTATGGGCGTGGGAAAACCGGAAGACATTATCGAGTCCGTCACACTTGGCGTGGATATGTTTGATTGTGTACTTCCTACACGCAATGCGAGAAATGGCACACTCTTTACACGCAATGGCCAGCTCGTCATCAAAAATGCCCGCTATGCAGATGATGATCGACCGGTAGATGAGAATTGCGATTGCTACGTGTGCTCTCACTACTCCCGGGCTTATTTAAGACATCTTTTTATGGCAAAAGAACTCTTGGCCTATAGATTAAACACGATTCACAATCTCTATTATTACAACCGATTGATGGATGATATACGCGGAGCCATCCAAGAAGAAAGATGGGAGGAGTACCGTCAAAGTTTTTACAAATTTCAAAAAGAGGGGATTTTGGATTAGTTAACCAAACCGAATGGAGGTAACATGATGGATACACTGGCATACGCTTTGGGAACAGGTGGTACTGGAGGAGCAGGCGGACAGGGAGGAGGCTTCGGCACCTTCATCCCCCTTATTCTTCTGTTCGCCATCTTCTATTTTTTGCTCATAAGGCCCCAGCAGAAAAAGGCTAAGCAACACAGGGAGTTGCTTGGCGCCCTGAAAGTAGGGGATAAGGTTGTCACCAACGGAGGACTTCACGGAAAGATTACCGGCATAAAGGAAACTGTGGTTACCGTGGAGATCGCCCCCAAGATAAGGGTGAAGGTCTCTCGGGGATCCATAGCCGGCATGGCAGCGGGCGAGTGAAGATCGTTCGCAACGGGCAATTATCAGACTTTTCCGACGAAGAACAAGAGGCGATGGAGTAGATCGTGTCGAAGAACTTACAATGGCGTACGCTCGTAGTAATAATTTTCGTTCTTGGAGCTTTCGTTTACCTGACACCAACCTTGACTGAGAGCCCTCCCCAGTGGTGGTCCAGTTTCTTACCTCAAGAGAAGATTCATCTTGGTCTCGACCTCCAGGGGGGTATGCATTTGGTCCTGGAAGTTGATGCAGGCAAGGCGGTGGAAAGCCACCTGGAGCGGGTGGTGGAAGAGTTTAAGCATGAACTGCGCAAGACCAAAATCAGGTATCTGGAACTCAGACGGTATGGCACCGAGGGCATTGACTTGACGCTCATGAGAGAAGAGGACAAAAAGACTTTTGAGGATCTGGTGAAGGTCAACTTTCCCGATTACAACACAGGGGCGGGTCCGTACAAAGAAGAAGGCGCATCGCTTCGATTGATTCTAAATCCAAAGGCTAAAGTCCAAATTATGAAATTGGCCGCAGATCAAGCCCTGGAAACGATCAGAAACCGCATCGACCAGTTCGGAGTCAGTGAACCGGATATCAGGCCCCAAGAGAAGCACAGAATCTTGATACAGTTACCAGGCATCAAGGATCCTAAGAGAGCGATAGAGCTTATTGGCAGGACGGCCCTGCTAGAATTCAAACTTGTTGATGAGGAGAATAGTCTGGAGGAGGCATTGAAAGGGAATATTCCTCCGGGCACGGAAATTCTCTACGATGTATCCGCCGATCCTAAAACGGGACGGCAAGGGAAAATCCCCTATTTGCTCAAGAGAAGGAGCCTGCTCACTGGAGAATATCTCACTGATGCAAGAGTCCAAATTGACAGCCAATACAATGAGCCTTACGTCTCTTTGTCATTTAATCGGAGGGGTGCAAGGCTTTTTGAGCGGATCACGGGAGCGAACATCGAGAAGAGGCTTGCCATCGTGCTTGACAAGAACGTACATTCCGCGCCTGTCATAAGGGATAGAATTTCCGGAGGAAGAGCACAGATCACGGGGCGCTTCAGCATGGATGAGGCAAGGGACTTGGCCATCGTGTTGAGGGCAGGTGCCCTTCCCGCACCCGTAAAGATACTGGAGGAGCGGACTGTGGGTCCCTCCTTAGGAAAAGACTCCATAGAAAAGGGATTCAAGTCCATGATCATTGGAGGCATTATTGTTATCCTCTTTATGATCATTTACTACGGGCTTTCAGGGATCTTCGCGGATATGGCGCTCATGCTAAACATCCTTTTCATTATGGCGGGACTTGCCTTTTTTGGTGCCACGCTGACACTACCGGGTATAGCCGGGATCATTCTTACCATTGGTATGGCGGTGGATGCGAATGTTCTTATTTTTGAGCGGATACGAGAAGAACTGAGATTGGGGAAACCAGCCCGGGCTGCCATTGAGGGCGGATATGCAAAGGCATTGGTCACCATTCTGGATGCCAATGTGACAACCTTTATTGCGGCTCTTGTATTGTTTCAGTTTGGTACCGGTCCAGTCAGGGGCTTTGCGGTGACTCTTAGTATTGGCATTGTAGCAAGTTTTGTCACTGCTGTTTTCATTACGCGAGTCATCTTTGACTATCTTTACACATACAGGAGATGGAAAAAAATTAGCATATGACGGGATGCTAGATGCTGGATAAAAGAAGGCATATCCAACTTTAGACACTTTAGACACTTTAGACACTTTAGGCACT
>JASFIT010000313.1:0-5744 GCA_050122535.1 Desulfobacteraceae bacterium
GGTGATACGTGTGTCTCGATCATAGACGAGTTCACCGATAGATAACAATCTTCTCCAATTCAAATTCACACGAGATTGTACGAGTATGGCTCCGCCAGGGAGGGATCCTATGCTTAGGATCCTTCCACAAACGCTGGTCTATTAAAATGAACGCATACAGCTTGATAGGGAAGCGGCTCCCACGCGTGGACGCATGGGAAAAGGTCACGGGAAAGGCCTTGTATACGGATGACATCTCAGTGCCTGGTATGCTCTGTGGGATGATCCTGAGGAGCCCTTTAGCCCATGCACGCATCGTCAGGATCGACACCAAAAAGGCGATGAAATTGCCGGGCGTCAAGGCTGTTGTGACCGGTGAGGACACGACAAAGATGAAGTATGGCGTCATCTCCCGATCTGCGAAATATATGGACGAATACCCCTTGGCCGTGGACAAAGTTCGATTCATTGGCGAGGAGGTTGCAGCGGTAGCGGCCCTTGACCCAGATGTGGCGCTGGAAGCCCTTGATTTGATAGCTGTGGAATATGAGGAACTTCCGGCTGTTTTTACGCCTGAAGAGGCCATGAAGCCCGGAGCTCCTCAAATTCACGATCATGCACCGGGAAACATCAGCCGGGAATTCCATATTAATGAAGGGGATGTGGAAAAAGGTTTTCTGGAATGCGACCTTGTCCGCGAAGACACCTTTACAACCCAGTCAGCCATCCATGCGTACATGGAACCCCGAGCCGCTCTGGCGAGCTGGGACCTGTCAGGAAAACTGACCATCTACACATCAACCCAAACACCCTATTATGTTCAACAACATCTGGGTCTGACCCTAGGGATGAATCCGGACAACATCCGGGTCATAAAGCCTTTTGTGGGCGGCGGGTTCGGCGGCAAATCGGATGGTCTGTCCGCTGTGGAGTTCTGTGCCGCCCTGCTATCAAAACATGCCAGGAGGCCAGTCAAGCTCGTCTGCTCGCGGGATGAGGAGTTTGTGGCCGCACGAAGAAAACATCCCACAGAAATCACTATGAAAACGGGGGTGAAGAAGGACGGGACCATCGTAGCCAGGCAATGCAGAGCTATCCTTGACGGTGGCGCCTATTGCAGCCTCGGCCCACTAACGACGGTCCTGATAGGCACCTTTCAGACGCTGCCCTTCCGGTTTGAAAATTTCAGATACGACGGTTATCGCCTTTACACCAACAAACCCCCATGCGGGGCCATGCGGGGCCACGGTGGACCGCAGGTGCATTTCGCTCAGGATGTCCAGCTGGACATGATGGCCGAGGCGTTGGGGCTGGATCCTTTAGAAATGGCCGTCAAGAACGGGCTCAAGACCGGAGACAGATCAGCAGCCGGATTCAACATTGTCAGCTCAGGATTCCGAGAATGCTTGGAAAAGGTATCCACGATGACAGGGTGGCAAGAAAGAAGGCTGGCCAGGGAAAAGAGCCCCAAAAAGGCCTATGGGATTGGGTTGGGCTGTGGAGGATTTCCTTCTGGCGCGGGCTTCTACTTCAACAGAACCACCTCAGCACAGTCCTCGGTCATTATAAAGGCAGCCGAAGGTGGTGGATTGAGCGTCCTAACGGGGGCGTCAGACATCGGTCAGGGCTCCGACAGTGTTGTCACTCAGATCGTGGCCGAGGTGATGGGTCTCAGGCCCAAGGATATTCATCTCACCAGTGCGGATACAGAATTAACCCCTCCTGACATGGGCACTTACTCAAGCCGGGTTACCGTGGCGGCAGGCAACGCCGCCCTGGATGCAGCTAATTTGCTTAAAGAAGAAGTCTTCAAGGTTGTGGCAGAGGAATTGGAGGCCAATCCAGAAGATCTCATGGCAAAAGATGGGAAAATTTTTGTGGAGGGAAGCCCCGATATTTTCCTCTCATTCTCCGACGCCGTGAAACGCTACCAGAAAAAGAACAACGGCGCCCCTTTGGTGGTAACGGGTTCATATAGCTCGCCAGACAAGCTTTCCCCCACATATAGTTTTGGGGCATATGTGTGCGAGGTGGAAGTGGACTTGAGGACCGGCAAGGTAAAGCTGCTCAGGATGACCGTTGCCCATGACTGCGGGCAGCCCCTCAACCCCATGTCCGTAGAGGGTCAGATTGAAGGTTGTATCTCGATGGGGATGGGCTATGCCCTTTCCGAGCACTTGAGCTTCGATGGGGGACAGACATTGAACCCATCTTTCCTGGGATACGGCATTCCCACGGCCAATCAGATGCCCGATATGCCTATCACGCATGTTATCACTGACGACCCCCGCGGACCCTTTGGGGCAAAGGAGACGGGTGAAGGCTCCCTTGACCCCACAACACCAGCCATTGCCAACGCCATCTATAATGCCACGGGTATAAGGATTTTGGACCTGCCCATCACCCCGGAAAAGATATTGAAGAAACTGGAGGAGAAATAAATTTCACATGGAAAAACAGATTTGATTGGGAGGATTACAGCTTAGCAGTGTGCAGATTTAATGATCAGCGCGGCTGGCGGTATGGTGGGGGTTCCTTGCTGCCCTCAAGGGCTCTGCGCAGCTTATCCCGATCAGCCTTGACTTTTCGAAGCCGGTCCTTCAATTCTGGTCTTTCCTCCAACGGTAGGCTGTCCAATTCCTTTTCGAGCTTTTCAACCTCTTTTTCAAGATGATAGAGATCTCGCGCTAACATTCGGATGGACATGGTTTTTTACACACCTCCGGTGTTCTCTTTACATATTTCTGTCCTCTTCTTTCAAAAATCCGCATTCCCTTAAATACGCCAAAATCTCCTTATCCACTTTTTCCGCAACGGATTGTTCTAGCTTAATTCCATCTAGATCAGGATACCGTTTGTGAAGGGCCGTTCGGTTGTAGAGGATCTCTCTGGTTAGGGAGTCAGGCTCCAGGCAGCCATCTGTCAATTTGAACTGGAACTTGACCCGGATCGGTATTTCCACCCGCTCAAAACCCAGATCAAGAAAATGATGAAACACCTTTTTCTCGGCGATCCATACCATCCTTCAAACTCTTAAGCGCAATTATGGGATTCAGTACTATATTTTAATGGCCTCCACCTTAATGGGTTCAGATTCATCCTCCTTATCTCGCCACTGCCGAAGTTTTTCTCTAAGTCTCTCAATCTCTTCCTTGATACGGGGCAAAATCTCTTTAAGAACCTTCTCCCTCGCCTCTTTTTCCAGTTTTTTCATCTCCTCAATTAACGCTTCCAGGTCCTCCTCTAGCTCTTCCAATTCCTCATTTCGTGTCGCTTGAATTGATTTTTTGTTGACTGAGAATTTTAAGGGTACGCTCTGCTTTTGAGGCCTTGCGAAGATCAAGCGGACTTCTTGTTTGAGCCCGTATCCCTCTCTAGCATCAGCGTCCAAAGCGAATATGCCATTGCTGGATCCGAAAACAGCAAAAGGAAGAAATGCTATAAATGCTATCTTCTTGAGCATGTATACCCCACCCTCTCAAAAAGTAAATCTCACGTCCCTCTGGCTCCAAGCGTATATATCCATCGGTCTATCTGGTCAAGTCGGCCAAATGTTCTGGTCGGAAACTTAGTTTTGCAAAGAGCTTCTTTTCCACCGCCTTGCAAAGCTCGAAATTCTCTTTTATCCTTTGAGAGATATGTTCCATGTTCTTTGCGTAACGCTTCAGGAGATAACTGAGGCGTTCTTCCAGGCTGACCACCATGTCGTCATTCACCCTCTTGTCCGCATAGTATACGATTTCCTTTTCACTAATCGGACTATCCACATGGTAGTTTTTCAAGCGCACATGCTCTCCCACAATATCCGCAATCTCTTGGAGACGGTTCTGAAGACATATCTCTCTTCCCTTGGCTTCATGGTCATCACCTGTGTTCAGACAAAGGCTCTTGCCAATGTCATGCAATAAGGCCCCAGCAGCAATCTTCTCCAGAGAGATGTCCGAACCCGTATCTTTCAGGCCCTTTCCTATGATAGTGGCTATTTTCTCCACCATGATAGAATGGGCCTTAATGTTTTCCAACATCCCATATTGTTGCATGAGCTTAAGGCATTCTTCAACCGATGGAATCATTCTGTTGCATCCTAGGGTTAATCAAAATCGTCGTTCCCCGTCTCGCCCACTTCCGGCACGTGACCGGGTATCTGGTGGGTCGAGGGGGGAGCCTTACCTGTTTATATTGTGGTGTTTTTTTGACTTAAGTCAATGGCGAAGCTCCATTTGGGCCTTATAGTTTTAATATGGGAATCAGAGGAGGAAGGCAATAGATTCCAAATTTCGAATCCTTAGTCACATTTTTCCATGATTCCATGTACAGTAGTGAGGGGGATCAAGATTAATGCAATGGAGTGCGGAAGCTGAAGCCGCCATAAAGAAAGTCCCATTTTTTGTGAGAAAAAGGGTGCGGGCACGGGTGGAAGACGAGGCGCAGCAGGCTGGGAAGACCCAGGTTTCCCTTGCTGATGTCCGGCTTACCCAAAAGCGATATCTTGCCAAGATGAGCGATGAGGTGAAAGGGTATCAGCTTGAAACCTGCTTTGGTCCCGGGGGTTGCCCCAACCGTGCGATTGATAGTGACGCACTAGTAGAAAGCGTGGAGCAAATCCTTAAAAGGGCAGATCTCCGTAAGTTTCTCGAGGAGCATGTAAAGGGCGGGCTCAAGCACCATCACGAATTCAGGGTGACCGTGGCCGACTGTCCCAACGCATGTTCCCAGCCTCAGATCAAGGACATGGGGATCATCGGGGCAGCAGAGCCCGTGATTACAGAAGAACCCTGTACCCTCTGCCAACTGTGTGTAGAGGCGTGTGCTGAAAATGCAGTTACCCTTAAAGACGCTGAACAGATGCCTGTAATGGATTATGACCGATGTGTGAGGTGCGGTAAATGTATTGAAGTCTGTCCTACAGGCACACTAGCCGCGGGACACAGAGGCTATCGGGTTCTGCTGGCAGGGAAATTGGGGCGTCATCCGCGCCTCGCCGAGGAGCTCCCAGGGATCTACCAGGAGGATGAAGTGGTCGGCATTTTGGAGAGCTGTCTCCGTTATTACAAGAAGAGGAGCAAACAGGGTAAGCGATTTGCAGACATCTATCAAGACGCCGAATCCCTTGGACTTCCCATCTCCAGAACATCCCGCGAAAGAAAGCGGGTGAGTTAATCTCTCTTCTAGCTGTTTTACCTACCGATCAGTATTTCCCCCTTCAGAACTGTGTCACGATTCTTCTTTGTCATTGCGAGCGACCGCAGGGAGCGCGGCAATCTCGGTGTTTCCAAACTTCTACTACTCCTTGAGATTGCTTCGGTCCTCCCGCCTCCGCGGGAGTCCCTCGCAATGACAATATTGCAGAGTCCTTTCAGGGCTTTATCTTCGGATATGGTGATTTAAATGTGTGATTGACAACCTATTTAAATTCTTATAGAAATGTGCATCTTGGAAACTTTGCCATCCCTATATCTCTGTCCTTGCCAGATGTCCATTATAGCCACATGAGGCCCTTTATGAGGGGAGAAAGGGATCCCGTTATGAAAAAAGCACTCTTGAACGCCTGCCTAATAGGGATATTTCTCTTCATCTCTTTGATCATGCTGATATTCCACAGCGTCGTCTTTGATCTGGAAGTGGGGGCTGGAGAAAAAGAAGCGCGCTTCCTTCGCCTTCGAGAGGCGATGGTGAAGAAGCAGATATCAGAACCACCCGATTACCGCACGCCCGTTCGCGACAAGGGAGTGCTAGACGCCATGCGGACTGTTCCCCGGCACCTC
>JASFIT010000314.1:0-5739 GCA_050122535.1 Desulfobacteraceae bacterium
AATCTCCATGTCTGGGCTGATGACCGAGATGAGGTTCTGGATGCCATTCAGTATGGTCTCCATCTCCTCGGTCCTGTCCCTCCACCTGCGTTCTTGCAGACCTATTGCATTCCAGAAGACCTCAAAGACATGATATGACATGATGCGGATCGGAGAGGGCCTGGTCTCAAGAATATTTTTTAGAAGACCCTCATCAGGGGTCAGAATGATAATGAGGTTGATGTTGTATCTGGGCTCATAGAGTTCGTGATAATCGAGGAAAGTGACGAGACCCAACTCCCTAGCAAGGGCCATGCCTGGGCTCTCTGGATCGGGATCAGCCACAGCCAGAATAGGGGCATCGATCCCTTCTTTTTTATAGAGGTAGGTGGTTTTTTCAAGAATTTCTTTACATAATGACCCCCCGCCCACAAGGGCGATGTTGATGATGGTATGCTTTTTGCCCGACATGAATTGATCTCCTCATTTTGGGGTGGATCAATCTAATGGTACTGAGTAACAACTGTGGGTGGAACTACTAGGGTCTTCTAGCATGGGCAATAATATCACTGTAGGTATGAAAGTGCAATGAGCACCATTCCTCCTGATCACACGGGGTGATGATCTCTTCTAGTCACGGAGGGAACCTCAAAACATTTCTGCAATGCATGTATAGCGGGTTGTATTTCAGGGGAGGGGACCACACCTATGATGGAGGCAATGGTACAATTTAAAGCCAAAAGATCCACATCTACTTCCTTTAAGGCATGGAGTAGGTCGCTCACTATGCCGTAGCGGTCCCCAAAGTGCGGGCCATTCATAGCGAATGTGGCCACGGGAGAAATTGACGCCATCTCCATCCCAGGGGCTGTCTCACTAAGAATATCCGTATTAGAGTGGCGCTCTGATATGGGTAGGCAGATAAACAACTTCTCTTTTCCTCTTTCCTGGCTGGGACTCGTGGCTAGGAAGGTGAGATAAAGCCCGATTCGGGCCAACTCTTTCACAGCCGTACCCACTGGTCCCATCTGCCCCCTTTTCAGGTCTATTTGCAAAAACTCCTGCTCCTCCTGATATTCTAAACCATAGACCTTGGGCCTCTTTTCCTGGTACGAAGCGACCACTTCTTTGTAGAGCTGTTCCTTTCCCTTTTGGGCCAGTTTCCAATCTGCCGGCGTTCGGTACGCACTGAAGCTGAAGGGCCCAAAAAGGGCATTGCTTGCCTTTTTGACCATGCCCCTTTTAAGTACAGCTGAGATGGCAGAAGGAGAATTGGCATACCCATCAGGGTCAATCCCTTCCTGGTCAAACACCTCCAGCAAAGATCCCGTAATAATGGGGTCACTTCTGTGGGGAAAGATAGAAAGGATGACGCTTTCAGCGGCATTGGTAAATATTTTTCCAAATTCCTGTTCGATGAGGTGGGATGTTCTCGCGCCGTGGACGGAGTCCACCATGATATTCAAGCGCCATGAGCGGCCATCATTTACAACGGTGATATAAGGGAGATTTATCTTGGCTTCGGCTATTGTTTGCAAGAGTTGGGCGGGAAAGTCCTCCGTCTGGGTGGGGGAGATTATGGAGATCCGGACCACGTCTTTCAGGATCTTAAATCCACCAAGTCTGGCTTGAGGCGTCATGGGTTACCGCGCTCCGGAACACTCTGGAAAACAGGAGATCACCCGAGTAGGCAGCATGCCCTGAGCAATGCCGAAGGGTAAGCCGTAAGCAGTACACACGGAAAGCTGGCTATACCCCTTGACTGGTCCCTACTTCTTAGTGCCTACTGCTTACTGGTACTAGAGTAAGTTGCTGACCACATCCCAGAGACCCTCGGTGTCGATGGGCTTGGGAATATAGTCATCTGCCTCAGTGGACATGCCATCCGCGTGGGTGTATTTGGTGGTCGGGACCGCCTCACCAACGGCTGTGAGAAGAACGACCGGTATGTCCTGGGTTTCGGGATTCGCCTTCATTTCAGCGCACAGAACGTAACCATCTTTGCGGGGCATCATGATATCAAGGATTACAAGATCTGGACGCCGCTGTTTGATGGACTCTTCACCCTCAATGCCATCATAGGCCATGCCCACTTCACACCCTTTGCTTTCCAGCATCATGGCAACGGTTTCCACCAGATCAGGATCATCATCAACCACCAGTATGTAGGGTTTGGACATAATGAAACCTCCTAGTCATTAATAAATCAGAAGTGATCTAAAGTGCCTAAAGTGACTAAAATGCCTAAAGTGGATCCAGGAAGATGAAAAAGTGGAAATCAAGACCCTCACATTGAATCATCAGCTCGATTTATAGCAATCCCAACAAATTTAAGCAACTAACAACTCTACCACTTAACGACTCAACCAGTTAGTCAACCTCAGGTCTTGGATAGAGACCGGCTTGTTCCACGATTTCCGGCACCTTCTCTTCCCATTCAATGGCCATGACGTGAAATCCCCTCACACCTTCCACTTCTTTGAGCCGTTGCATGCTCTCCACGCAAATTTTGATGCCCTCCTCAGCCTGTTTCTCTTTAGGTACTCCACTCATTCTCTTTACCACCTCATCAGGCACATCCATCCCCGGGACCCTGTTCTTCATGTATTTGGCCATGCCCGCTGATTTAAAGGGGGTGACACCAGCCAGGATATGGACTTTTTCGTGGAGGCCTCGTTCTCGGGCCTGTTTCATCCAGAGCTCAAATTTATCCAGATTGTATATACACTGGGTCTGTATAAACTCGGCTCCAGCCGCTACTTTCTTGGCAAGGCGCGGAACCCGAATTTCAAAGGGATCGGCAAAGGGATTGGCAGCCGCTCCCACAAACATCTCAGGTGGCCTCTCAATATCATCTCCTCCCAGGAATTTGCCCTCATCCCTCATGAGTCTCACCATCTGAATCAACTGAATGGAATCGATATCAAAGACGTTCTGGCCCTGGGGATTATCCCCAAACTGCTGGTGATCACCAGAGAGGCAGAGGATATTGTTGATATCAAAGGAGGCAGCTCCCAGGATATCACTCTGCAGGGCAATTCTGTTTCTATCCCGTACGACCATCTGGAGAACGGGTTCTAGACCCATCAGCTTCAAGCGGATGCAGGCGGCCAGGCTGCAGAGCCTGGTCACTGAAGTCTGGTTGTCAGTAATGTTGATCGCATCCACATAGTCCTTGATCATTTCCGCCTTTTTGGCGATGGGCTCACCGTCACTCCCTCTTGGCGGACCGCATTCAGAGGTTACTGCCAGATGACCTGCTTTGAGGATCTTTTCCAGATTGCTTGGTGTATTTGTGTTCATTCTTGTACATCCTCCCTGACCACTTTTCTGGGGCCACCCGCCCGTTCGGTGGACCAATCCTTGATGGGTGTCAGCTTCTCATAGTCTTCCATTTTTCCCAGCTCAGCAAGGCGGTCCAAAATCAATTGCCAGCCGCACACCAAATCCTTGTCTATCTCGCAGTGTCCCTTTGTGGAGCCCCCGCATGGGCCGTTGAAAAGCCTCTTTGCACATCGGGAGACAGGGCATATCCCACCCGTCCTGGCCAGGATACACTGACCGCAGCCTTGACAGCGTTCGGTCCAGACGCCTCTTTGCTCGGTGACGCCCATGAAACAGGTATCCACCCCGGGTAAGACAGGCGTGCGGAGATATTTTTCAGCCATGAATTGCACGCCCACCCCACAGGCGAGGGACAGGACCCCATCATATTGATCAATGATGTTTCTAATCTCTTCCAGATACTCGTGGTCACACTGACGTTCCAGGGTCACTTCATCAATTTTTATATCGTTCCCTTGATTCATGAAATACATGCGAAGGGCAGAGGCGAGAACGGCCACCTCTCTTTTCCCTCCAGACTCACAGACGGTGACACATTCGTTGCAGCCGGCAATGAGAAGCTTCTCAAAATCTCTTACCTCTTCAATAATCTCTTCGATCGGCTTGTTCTTTGCCACAATCATGTATAAGAACCTCCAATTGTATTATTGATTACGAATTACGAATTAAGGAATTGAATGTATTTATAATAATTTCCCTAATCCCAGAATTCCTCAATTCCTAAATTCCAGAATTCTTCTATGCCGCTTTCTTCTTTTTCGCCAATTTGATGGGATTAGGTCCCAAAGAACTAATCTTTTCGGTCATTTCAGTTGCGAACTGGGCAAATTTGGGGCCTTCGCTTGAGGAGAGATTATACATTTGGACTCTCTCTGCCCCAAGCCCAATGCTTTCCAGGATCTTTTGGGCCTGTTCTACCCGCTTTCGAGCCCTGAGATTACCCTTGTTAAAACGGCATTCACCCTCCATACAACCCACCACATAAGCACCGTCAGCCCCCTTCTCAAAGGCCCTGAGGAGGTGGATGAGATCCACTTTTCCCGTACACGGTACACTCACAATCCTGATCGTGTCTGGATAATGGAGACGCATGGAACCTGCCAGGTCCGCTGCCGTATATCCTCAAGCTTGACAGCAGAACGCGATGATGATTGGTTTGAAATCTTCCATTACAGGACTCCTTCCAGCAGCGCATCTAGCTTGCTCATAACCTGATCATCCTCGTACCAGTTGAGCTGGATGACCTTAGCCGGGCACTCGCCCGCGCAAATGCCGCAGCCACGGCAAAGGGCTGGATCGATTTCACTCACCCCTTCTTTATTGATATGGGGTACGTCATAGGGGCAAGAGCGTACACAAATGAGACATGATGCGCATTTTTCTTGATCCACTTGGGCAGTCACCACAGATAGGGTGATCTCGTCCTGGGAGAGGAAAGTTGCAGCGCGTGAGGCCGCGGCCATGGCCTGGGAAATGGACTCTGATACGAGTTTTGGGCCATGCGCTGTGCCGCAGACAAAGATACCCTCACTGGCCATATCCACAGGGCGCAGTTTTACGTGGGCTTCCATGAAATATCCATCCTGATTTCGTGACACTTTGAGGATAGAGGCCAACTCCTCTGTGTCCTCGGCTCTCATGCCAGCGCTTAAGGCGAGCAAATCGGCAGGGATTCTGAGATCCCGCTGAAGCACATGATCTCTGAAGGTAACGTGCAGGCCATCCTCAGCGGATTCCACCTGAGGAGGGACATCTTGGTGGAACCGGAAGAAGATGACCCCTTGCTGCCTTGCTTCTCGGTAGTAGTACTCCAATTCTCCATAGGCCCGAATATCACGATAAAGGACATAGACATTGGCCTCTGGATTGAGTTCTTTGATGTGCAGGGCATTCTTAACGGCGCTCTGGCAGCATATCCGAGAACAGTTGGGATGTTCTTTGTTTCTTGAGCCCACGCATTGAATCATGGCCACGTCCTTGAGATCGTCTGCGCCTTTTTCCTCCAGAAACTTGGCCAACTCGATCTGCGTCAAGACCCTGCTGTCTTCTCCGTAGAGGAACTCATTTGGCACATATTCACGGGCTCCTGTGGCCAGGATGGTCACACCGTGGTCAATTTTCCTCTCGTACATACCTGGACCCACCATTACCTCGGTAGTGAAATTCCCTTTGAATCCGCTGAAACCCACAATGAGCGATTCGGTCAGTGCCTGGATCTTCTCGTGATGGGTCACCCGATCAACGAGCCCAAGGAGGTGTTCTTGAATACTGGCGCCGTCGATGGTGTGGGTCAGTTCCCTGGCAAGGCCACCCAACTGTGACTCCTTATCAACAATCACCACCTCAAAGCCCTGATCAGCCACGCCAAGCGCAGCACTCATGCCGGAGATTCCTCCTCCGATCACCAGGGCCCGC
>JASFIT010000315.1:0-5709 GCA_050122535.1 Desulfobacteraceae bacterium
AGGCCCGATAAACGGCTTCTCCGCTTTTTAAGGATATATCCCTTTCCCCGGACCATCCTCCTGAAAGCAATGCTATGCGAAGTCTTCCCATTTCAAAAATTTTTCTGATTTTTCCAGATAGAATAAAATAAATTTTTTGCCAAAAAAATTTTTACCTATATATCTTAACAGGTCACCTAAGACAATGACAAAATAACGATGCCCTGTAACTGCGAGACTCTCCGATTTCATGCAAGAATCTTACCTGAGTTCGAGACCCCTCTTAACAGGGTATGGAGTTCAAAAAAATCAAGCATAATAAAATGAAAATCGCCAAAAAATATAAAAAACCGGAGAAAATCGGAGATTCTTAATTGTTAATATATTTATACACCACCGGGAAAAATCGGGAAAGTTTCTGAATTCAATGGCAAATCCGCGTTTCCAATTTATTGATTTTTAACTGAATGTTACCCCCACCCACAAAAATATTGATGTTTTTTCAGGGAGTTATGGCATGTCAAAAATTGGATGGAAGCTAAGTTATTCCGGCTCCCCATCAGCTTTGACAGCCTCCCCAATATTCAGATAGTAGCCGATTCTTAGGTTGAAGCTTCCTGCGATCCCCATGCTTTGTGCCGGTAAAGCCCCGATTTCATCGGAATTTCAGATATTAAGAAACCGGGGACCCACCCGAAGGGTGGGGAGTTCACGCGAAGCGAGGAGAATTCTCTTTGATAATCATTGCAATCTGTTCGCTACCCCCTGCCCCGCTCTCTGAGCGAGACTGGGAATGCGCTTGCTGAGCATTTTCAACAGGGCTCGCTGCATATTTTCCATAATACACAATCCGTCATTGCCACCTTTCCTTTTTTGGGGAGTCCACGATGAGTGCCATTTGGGAAGAGGTAAAAAACCAGGTCCGGCCTGTTATTCCGGAAAAAAGCTTCCAACTATGGATAAGCTCCATGGTTTTCTTAGAGAACAACGATGATACCCTTGTTCTCGGATGCCCCAACAAATTTGCCCGCAACTGGATTGTGGACAACTATAGGGGGATCATAGAAGAGAAGCTTGATAAGATAGGAAATGGCCATTACAAACTCGATTTGAAGGTCAAGGCCCCCGCCAAAAAGAAACCTCTAAGTGACAAGGGCAATGGCTCTAAACAGTTGACCCTTCCCAACATGCCCACCAAGAGAAGGATGGGAAGGGGTTGGCTCAATAAAGAATTCACCTTTGACCGCTTTGTTGTGGGAGCGTGCAATGAGTTTGCCTACTCTGCCTCGAAGGCCCTTGCCCTCGGGGCGAATCAGCCTTACAACCCTCTTTTTATGTTGGCAAGCACGGGGTTGGGCAAGAGCCACCTCTCCCAGGCCGTTGGACACGCCATCCTACATCATGATCCAACGGTCAGGGTATGCTACATCACGGCAGAAGATTTTGTGAATGAGATGATTTTTGCCCTACGAAATGGCCGAATCGATGAATTCAAGAACAAGTACAGACGGAGCTGTGACGTCCTTTTATTGGAAGAGGTCCATTTCTTGGGCGGCAAAGGAAAAACGCAGGTTGAACTGGGATATACTTTGGATGCTCTGGCAAACGCACACAAAAAGCTCATTTTTACCAGTTCGCTGTTGCCCAAAGATATTCCTAGCCTCACAAAGGAGCTATCATCTCGTCTTACCTCAGGCGTCATTACCACCCTTGACAGGCCGGATTACAAAACCGCAATCAAGATCCTCCAAAAAAAGTCTGCTGAGCAAAACCTGACTTTATCTGAAGAAATCTCTAGTCTCTTCGCGAAGCATCTGACCCGCGATATCCGTCAGATGGAGAGTGCCCTCAGGTGTCTTAAGGCCAAATCCGAACTCATGAATGCCAAGATAAATCTGGACCTGGCCAAAGACGTGCTCAGATGCCATGTCTCTGAACAGGAATCGACCACCTTAGAAGATATTGAAGAGATCGTCTGTCGGTATTTCAAGGTTGAACCGCTCATGCTCCGGTCAAAATCGAGGAAGAAGATCCACGCTTATCCTCGCAGTATCTACGTCTATCTCTGCCGCCATCATACAGAGGCAACCCTAGAAGATATCGGCAAATCCATTCAACGAAATCATTCCACGGTCCTGTATGCTTCGGAGGTCATTGAACATAAAATAAGGGTGGACAATAAGGTAAAAAACCATGTAAACTTTCTGCGACAAAGGCTACAAAGTATGACAAAATGATTTCTCACGAGCCATTGCCGTTGAAAAACCTGGGCCTCTGGTCCCTATTCCTCCTTTCTGCCCTCCTTTCTGCCTACGTTGTTTTTGCTGCAATTGTCTCCATCTGGATCGGCCTGAGCCATGTGCAACAGGACGGATTCTGGATGCCCATCCTTGCCGGAATCCTCGCTATGATTTTAGTCTTGTGGCCATTTCTGCGTTTTTCCAGGCTCATTCTCAATTCAATGAAAGAAAAGGACACGATCAACATCTAGATCAATACCTCTCTCCCGCAAACATATGACTAACCCTCTTCCTGGTAAAAAGATCTCAAAAACTCCTCATCCTTTGGAGACAAATTGAATCTTAATGCAGCCGACTCAATAAGCTGTGAAATGGGCCTATTTTCATTTTCCTGTCGTTCTGCAGAAATCCACTTGATCGCCTGTCGAAGTTGCTCCCCTTTTGGCTGAATTGTCGCCATACGGAATCCCCCCCTCAAAATTGACAATGTGCAGAGTTGGTGCTGAACACTGAATTATTCTTAATGATATTTGAGGATTTTTCCATAAGAAAATTACAGGTCTCCATCCCAGCAGCGTGGATTTTTTGAGATTGCAGATATGAATGATTGATCGTATATTCCCGGATTAAGTGAAATGAAAAAGACTATCTTTAAATTCTTTTTGCTTACGATCATGTTGTTGGGGCTTCCCATGCTGGGGATTATCCTCTCCAACAAAGAGATGGCCACCTATCTGGAGTTCCCTCCCCATACCTCCTACGTGGAGCATGCCCCCTTCTCCTGGCCCGTTTTTATAGGCATTTCGATTTTTGTGGTGGTCGTGGTAGGTCCTTTTCTCATCCGGGGATTAAGGGTTAAAGCCGGCGAAAGGATTGCCCGATCACATGCTTATCCATTCCCCTGGTGGGGATGGATCGGCATCCTATTAGGCGTCGTCGGTTGGGTATTAGCCTGGAACCGATTTCACTGGTTCATCGGATTGCAGCCCCACACATTCACCCCCCTATGGATAGCCTATATCATCACCATTAATGCCCTGACATATCACCGAACTGGCCACTGCATGATGCGCGACCGTCCCCACTCCTTTCTCCTGCTTTTTCCCGTAAGCGCAGCCTTTTGGTGGTTCTTTGAATACCTAAACCGGTTTGTACAAAACTGGTACTACGTGGGGAGCCAATTCGGTCCATGGGAGTATTTCTGGTACGCGACGCTTCCTTTCTCAACCGTTCTACCCGCTGTCATGGGAACCCAGGAATGGCTGCTCAGTTTCTCTTGGCCAGGGAGGAAATTCCAGGACTATGTATCCATCAAATTCACTAGGCCAAGACGGTTAGCATGGGCCCTTCTGTTCATTACGGGTGCGGGGCTAGCAGGCATAGGCGTCTGGCCCAACCACCTATTTCCTCTCCTTTGGGTATCTCCTCTGCTCATTATCGTCTCCCTCCAAAAGATTTTTGAAGATAGCCACATCTTTTCACGCGTTCCTCGTGGTGATTGGCGTTTTGTGATTTCGGCGGCCCTAGCGGCGCTCATATGTGGTTTCTTTTGGGAAATGTGGAATTACTATAGCCTAGCCAAATGGAACTACAGCATCCCTTTCGTCCATCGCTACAAAGTATTTGAGATGCCCATTCTGGGGTATGCGGGCTATCTCCCGTTTGGTCTGGAGTGTGCTGTCATCGCTGGTATTTTTATGGGAAGAGAGGATAGAAGGGGCTGAGCGCCTTAAAGATCGGACTTGAAAAGGGTTTTTAATATTCATATTTTTTTTGTAGGAGTGACATGAAACCAGACTTAGAGCAAATTCAGCTTGCGCAAAAGAGGTTCAAAGGGATTATTCCTTCCTCGCCTCTCATGCGATCCCCATATCTGAGCCAGAGACTCGGGTCAGAGATCTTTCTAAAACTGGAAAACCTCCAGGAAACAGGATCATTCAAGGTGAGGGGAGCCTACAATCGCCTCTTTCAATTGGGTCCCGAGGAAAAGGAAAGGGGCGTCATCGCCGCCTCTGCGGGTAACCACGCCCAGGGTGTGGCCTGGTCTGCCAATAAATTGGGAATTGGCGCCACCATCGTAATGCCTGAAGAGGTATCCATAAAGAAATTGATGGCCGTGAAGGAATATGGAACGGGGATCATCCTTCATGGAGCCAATTATGATGAGGCATACGCCCATGCCCTCGAGCTTTCACGTGAGACGGGAAGGATGTTGATTCCCGCCTTTGATGATCCCCATGTCATGGCGGGACAGGGAACCATTGGGCTCGAGATCTCTAGCCTATTGGAAAAAGACACGGCCATCGTGGTACCCGTTGGAGGGGGAGGACTCATCTCCGGCATCGCCATTGCTGCCAAGTCCCTCTGCCCAGATGTCCGTATCATTGGTGTCCAAGCCAATTGTTGTCCCTCTGCAATCCAATCTCTGGATGAAGACAGGCCCGTAACCGTGCAGGTGATGCCCACACTCGCGGATGGAATTGCCGTAAAGACACCTGGGGACCTGACTTTTCCCCTTTTGCAAAGGTATGTGAATGAGATGGTGGGCGTAGATGAAGAGGGTATTGCGGGGGCCATTATGAATCTTATAGAGAGAGTCAATATTGTTGTAGAAGGGGCCGGGGCCTCACCCCTTGCGGCCCTCATGGACGTTAAGGTCTCGACCAAGGCGAAGCGTTATGTTTTGGTGATCAGCGGCGGCAACATCGAGACGAGTATGATTGACCGCATACTCCAGAAGGGCTCGGTCAAGATGGGAAGGCTGATTCGGATCGAGGTCAACCTTCTGGACGTTCCAGGCTCCCTTTGGAGTCTCTTGGGTATCATAGCCGAAGAGCGGGCCAATATCCTACATATCTTGCATGATCGACTTGCCCTGGACAATCCCATCGGGGTCTCCCGGGTAAAGCTAAACCTGGAAACGAGAGGTCATGAACATGCAAAGGAGATCCTGGATAAACTCAGCCAGGAAGGATACAAGGTAAGACGGATACTCTGAATGGGATAGAAGGGAATATGAAAGAACAGGCTGAAAAGAGGAAAATCCTCTTCATCTGCACCCACAATTCCGCACGCTCACACATGGCAGAGGGATTGGTGAATGCCCTTTACGCTGAAAATTATAAAGCACATAGCGCGGGAACCGAGCCCTCTCAGGTAAACCCCCTGGCCATTCGCGTCATGGCTGAGATTGGGATCGACATCTCCGATCATCATTCCAAAGGTGTGGAGCAATTCCTTAATCAGGAATTTGATTATGTGGTGACCGTCTGTGATCATGCCAACGAAACGTGTCCCTTTTTCCCGGGGGGCAAAGAGAGGATTCACAATGGATTCCAAGACCCTGCCGCACAAGATGGAACTAAGGATGAAAGGCTGGCCGTTTTCAGGCGCGTGAGGGACGAAATCCGACATTGGATCGAAGAGACTTTTCCCCTCTGAACCGGAACCTTACAAACAATTGCCTCGTGCCATGTATTTGAATACGATA
>JASFIT010000316.1:0-5703 GCA_050122535.1 Desulfobacteraceae bacterium
AAGAAAGGCAGGCTCCAGAGGGCTTATCTCATGGGAGCGAACATCCGCCAGGGTAAAATGGCGGGGGCCTTTCTCCAGGGCGCCGATCTAAGGGGTGCCGACCTGAGAGGTGCCGACTTGGAGCAGGGAAACCTTGAAGCAGCAAATCTTCAGAAGGCAAAACTGGGCGGAGCTAATCTCCGTGGAGCGAATCTGCTAGGCGCCAGCCTTGAGGGCGCTGACCTTGAGCGGGCCGATTTGAGGGTTTGCGACCTGAGGGAATCTAACCTGCGCGAGGCCAACCTCTGGGGGGCTATATTGCAGGGTGCCAACCTACTGAGTGCGAATCTTGAAGGAGCCAACCTTAAAGGGGCTGATCTCAGGGTAGCCAACTTGAAAGAGGCTATTTTGCAGGAAGCCAACCTGGAAAACTCCAATCTGGAGAAAGCCAACCTCCAGAAAGCCTATCTTCGCAGAGCAAACTTGAGAAAAGCGAGGGGAGTACCGGCTGAACTGTTATCCGAAGTGGAGACCCTATACGCCGTGAAAATAGGCTCACAGCTTAAGAAGCAAATCAAAAAAGACTACCCTCATCTCTTAGAGAAACCATAATTTCACTTTCCCTATGGGTTTGGCGAAAGCAGACCAAAAGAAGCCAGGCACGAGGGTAGGGTGTCCAGCCATCCTGAGTAGTATAGATTTCATTCTCGTTATATCTGAGACTGTGGGAAGACCGGCTTCTGAGAGGTTGATGGAAAATGTTCATATGCAAGGCTTCCGAAATCCCGAGGAATGAGGCGTACATAGGAGTACGCCGCAGTGACGAAGGATGAGGGTAACGCAGCAGATGGGCGTTTTCCGACAGCCTCTCTTGTCTTTTGAAGAGATCCGTCCGGCAGTCGATTGGTTAAATGGTGAACTGGGCGAAGGTCCTAAAATGCGAGGAGTGGGGCTTCAGCCTGGGTTGTCGTTAGCTCTAAATCCAAAAAGAATGCTTCCTTAAACCCGAACGGAAGTGCAACCAAGAGGTTCGGGAACTTTTCCAGACTATTGTTGTAAAACAGAACGGCGTCATTGTAAGCCTGTCGAGCAAAGGCGATTTTGTTTTCTGTTGAGTTGATTTCCTCCATGAGTTTAAGCACGGTCTCATCGGTCTTAATCTCAGGATAGTCCTCCACGACTGTGAACAGGTGCGTTAATGCGGTTCTCAGTACTCCTTCTGCTTCCATGAGTCCCTTCATGGGACCCGGATCACCCGGGTTCCCTGCTGCCCGGGTATTGGCGGCGCTGGCCAGGTTGCGGGCGCGAATGACTGCTTCCAATATCTCTGGCTCATTTTTCATATACGCCTTCATGCATTCCTCTAGGTCGGGAATCAGGTCATAGCGTCGTTTCAGCTGTGCATCAATCTGGGAATAGGCGTTCTTGAAGAGATTTCTCCTGATGACCAACTTGTTGTAAATGAGAAGGCAAAGCAATACCAAAACAATAATAAATATGGCTAAGGTCAGAATAAGGTTTTCGATCATATTCTTCTGCGTTTCGAGTGTAGGCTGGCAAACTATTCCCCCATGAGGTGCATCTTTACGGATTTGCTTCCGGGATATGCAGATCAAGGCCTTCACTCATTTCTCTTGGCGGTCCATTTACCAAGAGAATAACTAGGGCAAAATTCGTATAAACGTTATTTTACCACTAAATATTTAGCGGTTTCAATATATTATGTTATTTTGAGGGGAGATCTAGATAAGAAATGTTGGTGAATTTCGGAATCACTGTGGAAATATGACAAGATTTGACACAATGCCTCGCTCCCAGCCCCTAATCCGACAGCTAGTCGGGTATTATTGAAATCAGTCGGTATTGGAAGATTCCTGATCACCATCAAGGTATGCGTTCTGTAAGTTGAGCTCTGCGAAACCGAGGACCCGCCCGAAGGGTGGGGAGTCCAAGCGTAGCGCGGACAAATCCCGCTGGAGGCGTGGACGCCGAGGCGCGACGACTAAGGCGTATGGGGCAATACGCCGCAAGCCTGCACCCGCGAAGCCTGCACCCGCGAAGGCGGGTGGCGGGGGGAGGAGCGATCGAAGGCAACGCCGCTCCTCAGATCCCGTCTCGGCGGGGAGATGATGCCTTGATGGTGATCAGGAATTCACCTCCCTGCTTGACTCCAAGTATTCTATCTTCTATATTTGCGAAACTCGAAGAAGGCTTATAACCCCTCAACTTCTTTAAATGAAAACCCCATAGCGGAGGAAAAGCCATGAAACGTTTTGTGCTCATCATTCTACTTCTACTCTTAAGTCTGACTCTAACCTTAACATTGCCTGCATTCGCCAAAACCACTCTCAAGCTGGCCGTTGTTACGCCTCCCCACCATGCTTACGCCCTTGGCGCCAAGGAATTTGCCCGACTCGTGAAGGATGGGACTGGAGGCGAGATCATTATCAAGGTGTATGCAGGGGGCCAACTGGGTAAGGGGGAACGAGAACTGTTGGAAGGGCTGCAGCTGGGGACTATTCATTTGGCAGTCACGGCGACAGGTCCTGTCTCCAATTTTAGCCCCAGCATGGGTGTGGTTGATTTGCCTTTCCTTTTCACCAGCCCTGACCATGTGGACAAAGTCCTGGACGGTCCGGTGGGCAGGGAGCTTCTGGATGACCTTGAATCTGCCAGTATCACGGGTCTCTCCTTCTTTGAAAACGGCTTCAGAAACTTCACGAACTCCAGGCGCCGACTTACAAGACCCGGGGATTTTAAAGGCCTCAAGTTCCGGACAATGGAAAATCCCGTCCATTTGGCCTCGGTTCGCCAGCTGGGGGCTCAGGCAGTGCCTATGAGTTGGGGTGAAGTCTATACCTCATTGCAGACCAGGGTCATTGATGGCCAAGAAAACCCGGTCGCCATCATCCATGCCTACAAATTGAATGAAGTCCAAAAATATCTGAGCCTGACCGGTCACTTCTACTCCCCGGCGCCCCTGAGCATGAGCCTCAAAAAGTTCAAACAACTCAAACCAGAGTGGCAAAAGCTTTTCATTGAAGCGGCCCTCAATGCAGCAGCCTTTGAACGGAGAATTATCAGAGAAAATGAGGCCAAGCAGCTCAAAGATCTGAAGGCTCAAGGCATGGTCGTGGATACGGTAGACAAGCGCCTTTTTATTGACGCCATGGCCCCGGTGTACAACAACTTCTCCATAAAATACCCCGATTGGAAGAATATCCTTAAGAAGATCAGGGCGACTCAATAAGTTTCATCCCGCAAATATGACGGTCCCTATCAAAGTCTTATTACTAACCCCATACTTTTCTCCCCCTGAGGAGGCTGTGTCACAATTCGTCATCCCGGTCAAGCCCCGCGAAGCGGAGCGCGAGCCGGGATATAGAAGTATCTGAAATTATTATTTATGGATTCCCCTTCGACTTCGCTCAGGGTGGTGAGCCTGTCGAACCACGGAACTCGCGATGCATAGCATCGCTCGTCCGGAATGACAGGTTCTTCTCATTACGACACAGCCCCGGGGGGGAAGGCATTAGGCCGTGAGCTCGGAGCCGAAGGGTCGGGCTGGGGCTGAGAGAATTTTGAAAGACAAAAAACTTAGGTTGAAAGAATGAGGTTAATCAATATATCAATAGACGTCCCCCATTCTGTAAGCGATTTTTTGAACCGTATCTGTGAACTGGCGCTGGTCATCCTGTTGGCGGCCATGGCTGTCGTCGTCTTTTTGCAGGTGCTGTTTCGTTACGTATTGCACCTTCCCCTATTCTGGACTGAAGAATTTGCCCGCTATTGCCTCGTCTGGGCCTCCCTACTGGGAGCCGCAGTTGCCCTCAAAAGAGGAGAACACATCGCGGTCACCTTTTTCTTGGATACTTTCCCCAAAAGGGCAGCTAGGGCCTTGACCCTGTTTGCTCAGGTCTCAGTCGTCCTTATTCTCGTGGTCATGGTGTGGGGTGGGATCAAATTGGTGCTGGTTACGCGTGCCCAGATCAGCCCTGCCCTTCGCATCTCAATGGCCATTCCTTACTTGGCCCTACCCGTCGGCGCAGTCATCATGCTGTTCCACATGGCTAGCTCTATGATGCAAAGACAGGGCAGAACCTCCGTAGAAGATGCAGCCGGGCCCTAGTACGAGAGGATCTCAGTACCCATGCTGGTATTGACCCTTTTTATATCCTTTTTCTTCTTTCTGATCATCGGCGTTCCGGTCGCCTTTGTCCTGGGACTCACGCCTCTGGTGGCCCTAATCACGCAAGGAGAAACCCCGCTCGTTCTGGTGGCCCAGCGAATTTTCACCGGCATGGACTCCCCGGTCCTCATGGCTGTTCCTTTCTTCATCCTGGCCGGGAACATCATGGGCGCCGGTGGTATGACCCAGCGCCTGGTGAAATTCTGTAACGTCCTTGTGGGCCCTCTCCGAGGTGGCCTGGCCTACATTAACGTGGCCATCAGCATGCTTTTTGCGGGCATCACAGGGGCGGCCGTAGCCGACACCAGCGCGGTGGGCTCTATCCTCATCCCAGCCATGAAGAAAGAGGGTTACCACAGCGACTTCTCGGCCGCCGTGACCGCCACCTCTTCCACCATCGGGCCAGTCATTCCCCCATCTATACCCTTTATCATCTATGGCGTCCTGGGCGAGGTTTCCATAGCCTCTCTCTTTCTCGCCGGGTTTGTGCCAGGCATATTGTTGGGGCTCTTCCAGATGGTCGTGATTTGGTTTTACGCCCAAAAGAGGCAATACCCCAAGCGCAGTCGCCCCCCATTTCGGGAGGCGCTGAGGGTGAGCCTGGACGCGTTCCTCGTACTCCTCATGCCGATCATCATTTTAGGCGGCATCCTCAGTGGTATCTTCACGCCCACAGAGAGCGCGTGTATCGCGGTCTTTTATGCGCTGTTCATAGGCCTGTTCGTTTACCGGGATATTCATCTCAGAGACCTGCCCCGGATTCTCATCAGAACCGGCACCACCAGTTCGTTGGTCATGCTGGTCATCGGCACGGCCAGCATCTTTTCCTGGCTTCTGGCCAGCGAAGAGATCCCTCACACGGTCACAGACGCCATCTTGGCCTTGACCCATAATAAGATCCTTATTCTGCTCCTGATGAACATCCTTTTGCTTATTATCGGCACGTTCATGGAAACCACGGCCTCTCTGATCATCCTGACACCTGTCTTGCTCCCCCTCATGTTGAAAATAGGGGTGGATCCCCTGCATTTCGGCGTGATTCTCGTCCTCAACCTGGTGATCGGCCTGACCACGCCTCCTGTGGGCGTCTGTTTGTTTGTGGCCTGCGCCCTCGGCCAGACTACGTTGGAGAGGTTGTCGCGAGCCATCCTCCCCTTTCTGGTGGCCTCCATCGCCGTTCTGATCATCTGCACCTATTGGGAGGGGCTCATCATGGCCATACCCAAATTCTTTGGCTACAAGGCCCTCATCCCGTAGAAGACTCACCACCCGCTGCGCTAGAGACACAGAGAGCTCCGAGTTACTTTAAGCAGTTGGAGAGTTGATCATGCTTATTTCTAGGGATCGCTTGAAGGCTCCATGTGGAGGAGTCTTGGGGGATAAAATAAGCGAGCTTAGTTTCTCCCCCAAGACCCTCCACATGGGTCACGATGCTTTGCATCGAGACCCCTCATTTTATGAGGGGCCTTTAGCGATCCTCGTATTTTCACGAGGATCTCTCTCTGTGCACTCGGTGTCTCGAGCGGAGCGGGTGG
>JASFIT010000317.1:0-5692 GCA_050122535.1 Desulfobacteraceae bacterium
AGGTATGCCGGTATGTCCACATTGATCTCGGGATTTATTTCCTCATGCCATTCCTCACCTTTCAGTTCTGCCACGGTTTGCTCAATCAATTTCATATAGAGTTCATAGCCGATGGCTGCGATATGGCCCGACTGGGTGAAGCCGAGGATATTGCCTCCTCCCCTTATCTTTAGGTCGTGCAGGGCAAGATGAATGCCTGCGCCCAAGTGAGAGAAATCCATAAGGGCCTTGAGCCTTTTTTCGGATTCTCTCGTGAGTTTGGAACCATCTGAAATGAGGAGATAGGCATAGGCGCTCTCCTTGGAGCGCCCGACCCTACCCCTGAGTTGATAGATCTGGGAAAGCCCAAAGCGATCCGTATCGTTAATGATGATCGTGTTGGTGGAAGGGATGTCGAGTCCAGACTCAATAATGGTGGTGCAGACCAAAACGTCAATTTGTTTTCGAAGAAAGCGGATCATGGTCTCCTCCAGTTCCCTCTCCTTCATTTGTCCGTGGGCAATGGCAAATCTGGCTTGCGGGACCAGGCTCGTCAGTTGATTGGCCATATTCTCGATGGTTTGCACCCTGTTGTGGACAAAAAATACCTGTCCCCCCCTGTCCAGTTCAGATTCAATGGCATGGGTGATGGTAGCTTCATCGTACGGGAGGAGATAAGTTTGAATTGCGAGCCGGTCTTCCGGTGGGGTTTCGATGATGCTTAGATCTCGCACGCCCATCAAGGACATATGAAGCGTCCGGGGTATAGGCGTCGCGGTGAGTGCCAACACGTCCACTAAGGCCCGGTATTTCTTTAATGTTTCCTTTTGCTTAACACCAAATCGTTGCTCCTCATCAATGATCAGTAGTCCCAATTCCCTGAAACTAACGTCCTTCTGCAGAATCCGGTGGGTACCTATCAAGACATCAATCTTTCCAGATCTGATCTTCGCAAGGATTTCCTTCTGCTCCGATCTGCTCTTAAAACGGCTTAGGACAGAAACGTTTACCCGATAAGGCTCCATCCTCAATTTAAAGGTTTCAAAGTGCTGCTCGGCCAGGACCGTGGTAGGGACAAGGAGTGCTACCTGTCTACCATCTAGAACTGCTTTGAATGCGGCTCTGATGGCCACCTCGGTCTTTCCAAAACCCACGTCGCCACAAACTAACCTGTCCATGGGTCTATCAGATTCCATATCTGATAGGACATCATCAATGGCTTTGATTTGATCGGGCGTCTCCTCGTGTTCAAAGGTGGCTTCAAATTCCCTAAAGTAGTTGTCTGGACGGGAGAAGGCGTATCCTTTGCGGTATCTCCTTAGGGCATAGATTTCGACGAGCTTCTTTGCCATTTCCCTTATGGATTTTTTGGCCTTTTTCTTGGCCAGGTCCCAAGAGCGTCCCCCTAAACGATCCAGTTTAGGGTTTCGTTCATCTGCGCCAATATATTTCTGCAAAATAGTGATGCGGTCAGCCGGGACGTAGAGCCTGTCATTGTGTGCATATTCCACGAGGATGAAATCATTGGCCTTTTGTTCTATCTCCATTTTATAGAGACCAGCATACCGGCCTATGCCATGATCCTGGTGGACAACAAGGTCTCCCACATTGATTTGACTAAAGGCGGTGAGACTTACCCGATCCTCTCCCATTGCGGCTGGTGCCCTGGCGCGGGGCCTTTTTGATCCAAAAATCTCGTCCTCGCTAACGACGTAAATGCCGAAGTCAGCCCAGGCGAAGCCCTTGGGCAGGCGTCCCAAACAAATACTTAGACCTTTTCCACCGGATATCTGGTTCCATCTGTCAACCAATTCATCCACATTGACTTCATAGTTTCTGAGAATCTCTTTGAGGCGATTGGCTTGCTGCACCGTTCGGCAAACAAGGATGACCCGGGAGAAGAGATCCAGCCATTCGGAGATTTTTTCGGCCAGAGGCGCCATAGAGACTCTGCCTCTTCCAGCCACCCTCACGTCAAGATCATCATCAATTGTCCAGATTCCCTTGATATGCAATGACTTTGCTGAAGCCCTCCGTTTCTCAATAGCCAGTGCACTAAAGTCAATACGTTGATAATTCTCAAGGTGTTGATCCAGGTCTGTATCGGATAGGAGAAGCCCGTCAATCTCAGGAAAGGGACTCTCCCGTTCCTCCGCCTCTTTCCGGTATCTTTGGGATTCCTTTTGAAACCTCTCGCGGAATTTGGTCCTCTCCTTTTCTATTCTGTGAGGATCCATAAGCGTGAGAAGTCCATTTCGTGGGAAATAGTCGAACAGAGTGTCAAGGCGGGAGTAAAAATGATTCAACCAACCTTCTTGCCCCGGGAAGGAGAACATATCCTGGAAGCTTCTTGGTAGCCTGCCCATGGATCTGGCCCTACTTACGTTCTCACGACTCATAAAGATCTCATTGGCAGGCAGGAGAACCACTTCCTTCAGATGTCCCGTTGACCTCTGGGTTAAAGAATCGAAATGGCGAATGGATTCAATGCGGTCACCCCAGAACTCCAATCGGATAGGCTGGGGGTAGAGTGGCGGGAATATATCAACAACCCCTCCTCGTACAGAATAATCACCCACCTCCTCCACAAGAGAGGCCCTGAAGTAGCCGGTTGTCTGAAGTCTTTGCAATAGACTCTCCCTATTCAACTCCTCTCCAACCTCCATGTATTCAAAGGAATTTATTAAGGCGTCTTTGGGTAGAATCCTAATTGTGACTGCCTCAACTGATGTGACGACAAGGGGATTTGGTTCAGAGGTAAGTGCGTATAGGGCTTGAAGGCGACGGGTGATCACATCCCTGTGCGGGCTCAACCCTGCCAATGGGGATATATCATAGATGGGGAAGTCATAGAGCCTCCTCTCCCCCGGCCCCCCGCGTACGAAGGTTTCCGGCAGAAAGAATTCTAACTCCCTATAAAACCGATTGGCCTCTTTTGCATCTGGTAAGAGAAGGAGGCAAGGTCTATTCATTTCCGACAATAGTTGGGCCATGAAAAAGACTCTAGCCGCCCCGGATATTCCCGTGACTGATAGGTCTTTGACCCCTTCTTCGATCCATCTCTTCAGCTCAACGAGGTTTTGGTTTCTTTGATGCATGGTTTTCTCAGAGGCCCCTGCCACACGTGTCTGGCTTTGAGCCTTTTGAAAGCAGATGCGTCTCCCAGGTCCAGGGTTTGGGTGGGAACCCCTCGGGCCGTTACCTTCCCCTTGAGAGAGAAGGAGGGTGGAGCGATTTGTCTCCCATATAAATTGTGCCTAGATAGAAGAATATCTAAATAGAAACAGCATGGCAAGGCGTAAGCCGAGGAACGCTTTGCGGATTGACATGAATAAGGGTATATACTTTACATTAGAGGCCGGAGTCTCAAAATGGTTTCTAAAAAAATAGATAGGCTGGCAAAGTGGTGTTAGCGTTTGAACAAAATATGTGGTAATAAGAGAGCAACCTGCAGGGATTAACCAACGCCTTTGGAACGGGAGGATCTCTCATGGGACGCATTCTTGTCATGGAGGATGAGGCTCAAATGCGAAAGCTGTTACGGCAGGTTTTGGAGGATGCTGGATACGAGGTAGAGGAAGCCTCAGATGGTCTAGAAGGGATACGACTTTATCGCGAAAACCCGGCCGACCTGATCATCACGGATATGATCATGCCAAAAAAAGAGGGCATGGAAACCATCTTGGACCTCAAGTTGGAGTTTCCGGATGTGAAGATCATCGCCATTTCCGGAGGCGGTCGTATCGGACCAGAGCCTTACCTGCAGATAGCAGAAGGGTTTGGTGCGGAGCGTGTATTCATGAAACCCTTCGACATAAAAGAGCTTTTAACGGCCGTTAAGGAGATAATAGGATAGGGATAACTCAACGAGACCTTTGAAAAACGCCCCTTTTGCCCAATCTCTGCGTCAGACTCAGATTTTAACCCGCCAAAGAGCTATGGCGGGTAAATCCTCGAAATACTTATCGTGTATTCCTGTGGTTAAAATCTTCGTCTTCCTTGATCTTGAACAAAATTGATCGTTTTTTAAAGGTCTCATGTGCATCATTTTAGGGTTTTTGCAGACTCGCTAGAGCTTGGCGATGATATTACCCGTAAAAGTAGATTCCATAATCGGTTGTCTCGCCCAGCAAGGTGTCAATTTTCTCCTGTATTTGAGCTCTCTCCTTACTTGACGCCCAAGCTCTCCAAACCTCCTCAGACTGCCAAGTGCTTATAACAATATAGTCCTCTGGATCATCCACATTCCTTAATGTTTCACCAGAAATATAGCCGGGTTGAGCCGTAGCCTTGGACCTCATTTCTACCAGGAGAGGCAAGAGCACAGATTCCTTCTCTTTTGGCACCCTCCTTTTAATGATGATTTTTACAGCCATTTTTCCCCTCCTTTTTCCTAATTATATTTCCTAAGCCTCCCAGGTCCCAGGTACGCATGCACCAAGAAAGCCACTAAGGTTGCTTCTCCTGGAACTGGTATGGAATGGAGATCCTGGCGTTAAGGAACCTAAATGTCCTAACTCTCACCACTTATCACATAAATTGGAGACAATGCAAACGCAATATTGTTTTTATCACTCAGGACGTTAATATTCTCATCCGAAGATGATGTTGCTAAGGCCTTTTGTTTCCGTTATGAATAAGCAGGTCCCATGAGCCGGTTTTTCAAAAATGTCCAAGACAATGGGGTCAGGGAGCGGTATCTTTTCATTCTCGTGATTTGGCTGCTCGAAAAAAAGAAAAAACAATCTCAGGTTGCAGGATGGAAGCCATGAATAAAGAGAGAAACGCCTTCTTAAAAAGCAGTTTGACGGGGCTTTACACCCGAAATCTGGGCGCCAATCTGTTGGGCTTTATAATTATTGTGTCGCTGAATGTCTTCACGCCGCTGGCGTTTTTCAGGCTGTTCAGGACCTTCCTTTTTCTGGAAGGATACTGGAAGGTATTCTTCCTCTTTTTTCCATTTGTCTTCTGCCTGCTTATCCTGTTGCAGCATCGCGTCCAACGCCCGATCACCAAAGCAGTGGATCTGCTGCGCCAGGGGGCAGGCGTTCCTGAGAATCTGGCAAAAAAGGCGAAACAGAGATTGTTGAACCTCCCTTTTATCATTGTGGTAATGAATCTGGTAGCCTGGATCATCCTGCCTGCTTTGGTCGCCTCTTCTTTTTACCTTTTCATGGACGCTTCCCCCAGGACCTGTCTTTTCATATTCTTTAGGACGTTCATGATTGGCCTGATCGCTGCCGGCCTTTCATTTTTTCTTCTTGAGGATTATTCAAGAAGAAGGTTTATCCCTCTGTTCTTCCCAGATGGGAGACTGGCCACTTTGCCAGGAACCCTGAAGTTCCCCATTCGCAGAAAGATCAGCTTGCTGTATCGGGCGGGCACACTCAATCCCATGATCCTCCTAGTGGGCACGCTTTTTTTTATCGCATGGGAGGCAAAAGGAGGCCATATCCGGGTGGAGCATTTGGTCCGAGATATTTTCGTTTTTGCGCTCATTCTTTGCGTCATCTTTGTCACGATCGCCTTAAGATTGAATTCTCTCGTGCAAAAGTCCATTCAATACCCCATAGGGGAGATGCTGCGGATTGTTGAAAAAGTAAAAAGCGGGGATTTTACCCAGAGAATACGCGTCCTCTCCAATGATGAAATTGGTGTCTTGGGGGATGCGGGAAATGCAATGATCGCAGGACTGGCAGAAAGGGAGAGGATC
>JASFIT010000318.1:0-5687 GCA_050122535.1 Desulfobacteraceae bacterium
AACGCAGCCCTTCGGCTTTGCTCAGGGCCGTGAGCCTGTCGAACGGCAGATGGGCGTTTTCCGGCAGCCTCAACAGCATTCTTTTCCCTTCCTTCTATAGGGCTCGTAGATGAGATTTTGAAAGGATCAAGTTAACCTGTGCGATTTTCTGTTCTGGCCTCAGGTAGCAGTGGAAATGCCTGCTATGTGGAGACAGCTCAGACAAGAATCCTGATAGACGCAGGACTGAGTTGTCGTGAACTCATGAGGCGTCTGGAGCTCGTTCACGTGGATCCAAAGGCTCCTGAGGCCCTGGTCATCACCCATGAACATGTGGACCATATGAGGGGTGCAGGCCCTCTGGCGCGCCTTCTCGATATCCCCGTCTATATCAACAGTTCCACTTTTAGAAAAAGCCTTAAGATCCTTGGGAATCTTTCAAAGCCCATGGCTATTCATACGGGTCAGACAATAACCATCAAAGATCTTGCGATTGAGACCTTCACCAAATGCCATGACACGGCGGATCCCATGGGTCTGGTCCTTTCTTCAGATGGCGCGAGATTGGGATTGATCACTGATCTGGGTCGAAGCACCCAGGTCATTGAAGACCGTTTGAGAGGCTGCCATGCCTTAATTATAGAGTTCAACCATGATCAGAGAATGCTGGAGGATGGACCCTATCCATGGGAAGTAAAAAGAAGGATAAAGGGCTCTGAAGGCCACCTCTCGAACCGGCAGGCAGGAGAGCTGCTGGCGGCTGTTGCTCATAAAGATCTGGGCCTGGTCATCCTAGCCCATCTTAGCCGAGTAAATAACAATGAGCTAAGCGCACTTAAGGAGGCCAAGGATGCCTTGACGAGACGCGGATTGAAAAATACCAAAATCGTGATAAGCCGTCAGGACTACCCGCTTTCCATGGCAGAGCTATAAGCGCTAATATGGGATTAATGGCCAAAGAGAAAAAGAAAAGACGAAGGAAACTAAAATATCAGTGTAGCTGCTGTGGGGAGAGCGCGCCCTTCTGTTGGACGTGTCCCTGCGGTTTTCAAATATGCAATATCTGCATGGAAGAAAATCTCTGGGGCTTCACCTGCAGTGGAACAAACTGGCAATGCCCTGATTGCGGGGCCCTGAGGCCGTTTGTAGAATAAGGTGACGAAAAATGCCCTCTCTGAGAGAAATGATTAACGTTAAGCCTATACATAGCAGGTCCTTAGATCTCAAAACCTATCCTCTTGATGAGGATAGAACTATCGTGGAAGGCTGGCTCAAAGATGAACGGTTTAAGCGGGGATACGCTCTTGACGGACAGGTGCGGAATGAGGGCCTAGTTCATCATATGGCTGTTCGTCTGCTGGTGGGTGGAATGCCTCCGACGATTCTTGATGCTGAAGCTGAAATGCCGCATGTACCGCATGAACAATGTGATTCCACCCTAGATACTATTAAGAAAGTTATTGGGCTGGAGATTAAGAGCGGCTTTGGCGACGTCGTTCACAAGATGATTGGAGGGGTTGAAGGGTGTGCTCACCTGGCGCACCTGGTTATGGTCATGGGCCAGGAGGCCGTTCATGGATACTGGACCCACACATTGGCCAGCCAGCCACCAGATCCTCGTCCTTTTGAAGAGATAGAGGGCTTGTCTTATGTGATCAATAGCTGTTCGCTCTGGCGAGAGGATGGTCCACTGCATCGGGCAATAAAGGCGTCTTTAAGCACTTCTACGAATCCGCCTGGACAAAAATGAATTCAGTCCTTAACCCTGTTGATAAGTCTCTTTACAAACGTAAAGCCCTCGTTGGTAACCCTATATTTCTTTTGGGCCTGCTTTGTTTTCCCCTCCTTGCGGGTCTGAATCAGGAATTGTGGCTTCTTCCTAATCAGTGGTTCAACAGCCCTTGTGATGTTGTGAACACCGTGACCAATTTGGGTAAGCTCTTTGTTTATTTCACGACCGCTCACATCAACCCCCCCTTTTGACGCCTGTAAATAGGCAGCCACCACCAATGCCTTGTCAGCGGTATTTTTGGGGTTGGCCACAGCAAATGCATCCGCCACGGAAACAAAATCCAGAAGACCCCTTTCTCCGTGGCTGGCTCCCTCGGGACCCAAATCATTTTCAGGGTAAAATCTCTTGGTGCGCTCTAATTCCAATTTCCCCGACACCCATTCAATGACTCGGCGTTTCGCCTCGTCATCGAGGTCCTTCAAGGCCTCATAAACCGTTATCATGGCTCGCAATTCTGGGTCAATATTCACTTTACCGCCTCCTGAAAGAACATTGCAAAACACTCTAGCATCGATCAAAGATGTTAGCAATAAGTGCATAATATATCATTGGGATTTCTGGGCGCAACAATTAGAAGGCTACAGCATAATGACAATGGGTAGCGTTCGGTGGCGAGGCTCTAGATCTTGAATTGAAAGCAATCGCGTATCTTGTATATACAATGACTCGCTTATTTTGAGCCCGCCTCACTTGTTGGGGAAAAGCGTATGAATGCAAGGCGTTAGGCCGCGCGCTGCACATTCCACAAGCCTTTTGGCGTCCACGGAATTTGCACGCACAAGGGACTGAGGTTTAATCTGAAACCCAGGGCGGTAAAGCTATTTTAGGGTTTGCTCTGCGCTTGCGATTTTGCGAGAATCCAGTAAGGGCAGAGCCTGTCTTGAGGAAAAGACGGGCCAGGATGGTTGAGAGAGCATGTTAAGTCTGGCAAAGTAAAATAAATGTTTGGGAATAATTAAGTCTTATATTATGTAATAATGGGAAAAGGTAGATCAATGACCACGGATATCTCAAAAATGGAGCATCGTATTATTGAAAATCCCCTTCTGAATGTGGTTCTTTTTCAGCCAGAAATCCCGGCCAATACGGGAAATATTGCAAGACTGTGTGGCGCAGCAGAGATTAGGCTACATCTGATACACCCTCTCGGCTTTAGGGTTGATGACAAGCATCTCAAAAGGGCTGGGCTGGACTACTGGCACGAGGTGGACATCAGGCACCATCAAAACTTCCCTGGGTTTTTGAAGAGCAGAGAAAAAGGGAAACAGGGAAATTTGATCGGTTTTAGCAAACACGCCTCTGTAGATTATCCAGAGGCGGAAGTGAGATATGGGGATTACTTGCTTTTCGGACAGGAGACCCTTGGCCTTCCTGTTGAAATACGGAGCGCTTACCCTTGTTATCGAATTCCCATGTGGGGCGCTGTGCGCAGTCTGAACCTTTCCACTTCAGTGGGAATTGTGGTCTATCATTACCTACATCAATTGGACCGATTCTGAAGGTTTATCGTCGTAACGCCTCCCGCCCATTCTCATGCGGCGAGGTGGTAAGTATTGGATGGGCAAGAAAGGTTTGGGAAAGTGATCGCAAGTATTATAAGTTGAGGAGTTGATTTCGTGGGGATTGATGGAAATATTGTAAGAAATGAACGAGGGGTGAAAAAGGTCTTTTTAAAAGGAGGTTAGAGATGAAGAAGTTAATGGTGTTAGGCGGCATTTTGATGTTGATGTCTATGGTGTTTTCTCTATCAGCCCATGCGCACTGCCAGATACCGTGCGGGATATATGGGGATGAGATGAGGTTTGTGATGATAGAGGAAGATATCAGGACAGTGGAAAAAAGCATGAAGCAAATTGTTGCACTCTCAAGAGAAGGGGAGAAAAATTACAATCAGATCGTGCGGTGGGTAAATAATAAGGATGAGCACGCTGTTCGGATTCAGGAAATCGTTCAGCAGTATTTCATGACGCAGCGGCTAAAACCAGTAGGCAAAGAAAAAACAGATGCGTATCGGAAATACGTGGAGAAACTGGAGCTGCTACACCAACTGCTCTTTTATGCCATGAAAGCGAAGCAGTCGACTGATCTTACCTATGTAGAGAAGCTGAGGTCAGCCTTGGGGGGGTTCAGGAAGGCTTATTTCGCTCGCTAGGGTGGCAGGGATAGGGATCATTGGCATGACATGTTAGATCTGAACGCCGGGAGGCGCTGATTGGAGATGTAAAAGGGTGATGGGATGAAGTGCAACGCACTTCAGCCCAAATCACCACATTTCTTGGAGAGAGAGGAGAGTAGCTTCAGGACCTGATCCGCCGAAGCTTGCTCCATGGTGCCCATGCCGCAAGCAGGGGTAATGATGGAGCTGCCGGTAACGGTTTCCGGATTTAGGCCCCATTCGTAGAAGCGGTCGAGGCCCTCTGCCAGTCTCGAATAGAGGGTCTCCACGGACTCCTCCCCAGTGAAAGTGAGAGTGGGGACGATTCCCCAGGCAATAACGCCACCCGCCTGAAGAAAACGGGTAATCTGATCCGGGTAGAGGAGAAGGTAATCCATATAATCAAAGGCGTCGAAATTGACAATATCCGGGCCCGCTTCAATGATCATGGACCAGTCCGTGTTCCCGCAGCAATGAATCCCAATCAGTGCATCGGATCTTTGTCTCAGGTAGTCAATGACCTCTTTGAGAAGGTGGATAACCTCATGTCTTTCAATGGGCGAAAATGCGGAACCGAAACCGGAGAGGTAGGGTTCATCCAAAAAAATGATCGGTTTTTTCCCTGATTTGCCTATCTCCCTCACCTGCCAAAGGGCCTTTATGGAGATTCCCTTGACCGTCGCTTCCAAGAGTTCAGGATCATAGAGCAAGGGTTTTCCATCCAGGCCATTTATGCCCGCTGAGAAGGTAACGGGACCCACACTCTGTCCTTTGACATAAGGTCCATATTGCTCCGGGCTTTTCTGAATCAACCGGAGCAACTCATAAAGTCCGGGCGCAAATGCACTACTGATGGCAAAATGATCAACGTCCTCTGCCAAAAAGCGATCATAAAATGCCACGAGCTCAGATTCTCTATTGCCGGCAGATACGACGAGGGCCCTCTTTTCTTCTCTGATTTCCAGCAAAGGCAGACCCTCACTGAACTGGATGTTCAAGTCTTCCAGATGCGTGCGTTTCACAAGCTGGGGCCAAAAGGGGATCTCTGGGAGTTTTTGGAGAATGTGTACGCAGGTGTCCTGGACGCCCACGGAGGGAACGCTCCCAATGCCCGTAGCCGTAAAGTTGAATGCGGGCTTTCTTTCTTTTGCTGTTGTATCCATTACTGCAAAGGTCCCTCCCTTTGTAAATTCCCGCTAATGCACTTTGGGCGAAGTGGAAGACCATGAAGAACAATTCATAAGGCGTGGATGGTCTACCAATAGCCTGTTTTGCGGAGTTTGAGAGGTAGGATTCTACTCGCTAGAATTTATTGTGTAAAGGGCTTAATCTTGGTTAGTCTCATGCGGTGTTGAACTGCTCCCGGATATTGGCCAGCCATGATTCGAGAATGGCGATCATTCTTTCCTTTTTTTGCCTGATTTCGTCGATCTGTTTTTCCTCCAAGGCCTTTTCTTTAGCAATCATGGTCTTCAGCTCTTCAAGCCGCCTCCTAGAAGATTCATCCTCCGGGTCTTGCGCAAGGATTGTTACATAGGTATCTATGGCCTCTTCTATTTGCCCTTGTTCAAAGTAAATCTCAGCCAGGGTAGGGGTAGCGATCTCCGTTTCCTCTTCTTCAGCAGCAGGGGCCTCTTCCACTATCTGTTGTTCTTGAACCTCGGCTGGGATGTCTTCAATGGGAGGTTGAGGTTCCTCGGCCTGAGCTTCTTCTTCCGGTCTCAGTGTATTAAGGAAATCAAGCGCCTCCTGGTCATCGGG
>JASFIT010000319.1:0-5670 GCA_050122535.1 Desulfobacteraceae bacterium
ACCAGTGTAATTCTCCCACCTCCGGAAGGATGACAACGTTTGCTTCGGCCAATTCGTACACCTTAAGCTTTTCTCCCATAATTTCACTGGCCCTATGATATATGTCCACCACCGTTCGCAGATCTTCCCGCGGGCTGAGGCCCCTGTCCACGGCCACGGCAATGACCACGTCAGCGCCTTCCTCCCTCGCCACAGAACTAGGGATGAGGGATATGATGCCGCCATCTGATAGAAGCCATTCTCCCTCCTTCAAGGGCGCTATGGCGCCTGGAACCGCACAGCTTGCCCATACAGCCTGCCGCAAAGGTCCCTTGGAAAAAATGATCTGCTCACCACTCACCAGGTCGGTAGCCACGGCCCGAAAGGATATGGGCATATCCTCAATTTGAATATCTGGAATAAAGTAATTGATCGTCTCCTGAAACTCCTCATTGGAGAGTATCCCTGGCTTGAACATAGCTTGGACCACGAGGTACCTATTTTTCAGGTAGTTCTGGATTTTTTGTTTCAAGCCCATTTCAGCTTCGGCCTGCGCCTTCTCAAAGCCCCTTATCGCTGATGACTGAAATTCGGGGCTGTTCAGGTATTCGTCCGCCTTTTTTTCAAGTTCATCCGGACTGATGCCGCTCGCGTATGCCCCCCCAACTAAAGCACCCGCACTGGTTCCCACGACGAGATCGATGGGAATGGACGCCATATCGAGTACCCTTAACACACCGATATGGGCGAGTCCTCTGGCACCTCCGCCTCCAAGGGCAAGACCTACACGCTTTCCTTTCCAAAACATGATTGCAGCCTTCTCCTGTACCTGCTACTAATACGTGTCAGAAATTCTACAACACATTGACATGAATGCCCTTTTGCTGATTTCCAGCTTTTGTAACGCACATGGAATAACGGACTGATGCGTTTTAAAAGGTTCTTGACATTTAGAGGGGTGTTTTTCCGCTCCTATCCCCAATATTGCACTATTCCATTACGCCATTATTCCCTCCGGCCTGAAAGCGAATGTCATTTTACCCTTTATATATCCGGTACTTCAAGACAATCCTGTATAACATATAATATAGTTAATAAGGGGCGCCCAAAATTGATTACACAAAAACTGTCATTACGAGGAGCGAGATTCCTCGCCCGTCATTGCGAGACCCCCGTCGAGTCAGGGGCGAAGCAATCTCATCCTTTTTTTGATGTGCTTTCTTACAAAGCGCTACGCTCGGAACAGGCTCCGCAATCTCTGCAATAATTCTAACCATGAGATTGCGTCGCTCCCTTCGGTCGCTCGCAATGACAATAGGTGGCGTTATTAGATGTAATCTATCTTTTGCCCTCAATAGTAAAACTCTCCGACCAAAGGTCGGAGCTTCTGGTTCCTTAATTCGTCGCAAATGGAAGGATAACATCACCAACTTGAATGTTGATTACTGAACCCTAAACTGTCATGCCCGCGAAGCTTGTCCTCGCGAAGGCGGGGAGCGGGAATGACAAAGGATGCCATTCATCCCCGTCCAAAGGACGGGGCATTCTGGGATGTCTTCGTAAATGGTTGCAATGTACAAGGCATTCTGATTTCCATGTTTGATCCCAGTCCTATCAGGATTCTGGCATGCAGACGATAAAGAAAGCCGTCATTCCCGCAGCAGGTCTTGGAACCAGGCTGCACACGTTGACTGAAGGGCGGTCTAAAGAGATGTTATCAATTGGAGGTCGCCCCATGATTTACTATACCGTGCAGGAGGCCGCACGCTCGGGGCTAGAGCATCTTTATATTGTCATAAACAAAAACAAGCCTTCTCTCCAACAATACCTGGAATCGGAGAAGTTGGAGGCTGATCTACAGGGGGAGGGAAAAGGAAACAGCGTTTCTATTCCCCGCATAACATGCATCGATCAGCCAGCCCCTTTCGGATCCGGCGATGCCATATATAGAACAAAGGCGATGATAGGCAAAGAGCCTTTTGCCTTGATGATGCCGGACTTTCTCCTTTTTGGATCTTCTCCCGCCCTAAGCCAAATGATCCCATCCTATGAACGGTTTAGCAAAGATATTGTTGGCGCCCTTATCTTGGGATTAACGGAGGCTAAGGGGTTTGGTAACGTGGGGATCTTCCAGCCCACACCATTGGAAGAGGACATCGTTGAGGTGCATGGCATTTCCGAAAAGTTGAAGACACCACTAATGCTCAAAAATGGGGAGAAAATTCACAAGGCCATTGGCCGGTGTATCTTTGGGTCGCATTTCTTCTCTTACTTAGAAAGAGTGAGACCCCTGGAAGGAGAATGGGATGATGCACCCGCCTTTCGGGCGCTGTGCAAAGAGAGAAAAGTCATTGGAAAAATCTTGAAAGGAACAGGATTCGATGTGGGTAATCCCACTGGCTATCGTGCGGCAAAAGAAAAATTCGGACCTTATCTGCCTTCAGCCTGATTTAATGCTTGGATTCGCAAATACGTTGATGTTTATGATCAACATCCCCTAAAATCGGGCTTTCTGCGTTCAAAAAAGGCGGCGCATCCCTCTTGAAAATCCGCGGTGCCGGCGGATTCACTGACGCATTCTAATTCCAGGTCCAGGTGCTGTTCCAGTGTATCAGAAAAGCTGGCGTCCAACATCTTTTTCTCCATTCCTAGCGCCACAGTGGGCATACTCGCCAGCTCCTTCGCGATTACAAAGGCCTCTTCTGCCAGCTTTTCAGGCTCTACAACCTTACTCACCAGCTCAATCTTGAGCGCTTCTTCTGCCGACAGTGCCATATTGAGCAGAGTCATTTCTGTTGCTTTTGTAGGCCCCACGATCTTCGGAAGATAATAGAGTAGACTGGAATCTGGGGCCAATCCAACCCCTGTAAACCCCACACTAAATGTCGCTTCACTGGATGCAATTCGTAAGTCACAGCAACAGGCTAAAGACAGCCCCACGCCGAAGCACGCGCCGTTGATGGCCGCTATCCATGGAGCATGCATCCCTCTGATTTTCAAAACGCTTTTGTGGAGGCTTCCTGCAAGGTCGTGGATAAATTCTTTGGGATCTTCTGCCGCCCTAAATTCCGCCAGATCCCCTCCTGCACAAAACGCCCGACCTTTCCCGGTAACAAGCACTGCTCGAATTTTCTCGTCTTCGTTGAGTTGATCGACAACTTTCCCAAAGTCCTTTGCAAACTGTGTGTTTAGCGCATTCAAGGCCTCCGGACGGTTATAACTGACCAGAGCGATTTTCCCTTCTTCGACAACTTCCAAATCGACTGTTGACATTTGTTTCCAACTCCTATGGTCTTTTTGTGGTTCCTACAATTTTCTTTAGTTCAAGGAATTATTGAAGTGGGCGTTTTGGAACCGAAGTCAACGTCCGACTCCAGTTCCCTTCACTTCAGAATCCTATCATAATAATAAATACACCCGTTTCAGGCGGGGTACCAAAAAATCATCCCACAGTATATGTCCCAGTCCCAACTGCGATAAGCAGATCTTGATCATTATGTAGTTCCATTCTTATCACAGCAACCTTTTGCCCGGTGCGCATTACCGAACCCGTTGCCAAGAAATACTTGCCTCTGCCAGGCCGTAAGAAGTCTATCCGCAGATCAATTGTACCCACGCTCAGGAGTCGTTTTCCTATCTCTTCGAATGGACGTCCAGCCATCTTTTTCAATACGCCCATCGCTGCCGTCATTCCTCCGGTCACATCAAGGACAGAAGAAATAACCCCTCCGTGCAGAATGCCTCTCATGGGGTTTCCTACGAGTTCTTCCTTCATTTGAATCTTAAAACAAATACGGTCTATGTCCAAGGATTCCACCCGCAATCCCAAAACCTTGTTGAATGGAATTTGCATTTCAACAAAGTCCGGCAGAAGCTTCATGAGCTCTTCTACCTCTCTATTTTTTTCCGCCATAATAGGGCACCCTCATTCGTACACTTCGCACCACAACAGATTTTACTCATCCACTTCTTCAATTGTCGCTTCATCAGAAATTTGGATGCAACCGATCACGCTCTGGGCGGCTGGGCAACGGGACAGGTATGAAGAAAGGGCCTCCTCAGCCTCACCCCTTTTACCTTGCGGCACCTTGAGATGGTATTTGACCCTGATCTGGGTGATCTTAAGGATGTCATTGACGTTTTCAATATCCCCTTCCACATCGGCCCAATATCGCTCATCGGGAGTGCGGATGCCTTTTCTGGCCAGGACCCCGGCCAATGTCCCCATCATTCAGGCCGCAATGGCGCTGACCATATGGTCCAGCGTGGCGGGATGCTCCTCTTTGGGTTCAATCTTGTAAAAATTCTTGATCCCCCCATGAACCCCGTAACGGACCTGTCCGGGGAAACCTTCGATGACTGCCCTCCTCGTGGGGCCCGCCTCTCGTACGATCTTACTACGTGATGTATGAACAATCTCGCTCATTACTTTCTCCTTTCCATTTCAAGTTTGGCTTGGGCTAAAGAAATATAAGTCTAAAGCGTCTGCGTGTCAAAGAGACCCCATGCGCATTGAATCCTAACAATTTTCTTTATGCGAGTAATCTAGGAGGGTTTAGAATCGCAATCCTGAAAAAGCAAGGGTAACAAAAAAAAAGGGGTCATTGTTGACCCCTCCTTTTCTTTACTTCATCCCGTATCGATTACAGAAAAGCGGCCCTCCGCTCCATATCACTTCTATCTTTTGGACTCAATCGGACCGGCATGCCGTTTCTCCGGTCCAAGCCGCTTCTCCGGTCCAAGCCTGATCGTCTTTCAGGAATGTGTATGTCGTAGGAAAAACGTCTTCGATCAAATCCAGAACGTCTGCCCCCATTATCACCAAAATAGAAGACCACTTTTGTCTCTTTTACCGCAACTTGCCTTTCCAAGATCTTCAGGCCCACCAGATAGTGACCCTTCAAAAGCCCTTGGTCGTATTTGGTGACGTGCCGGATCTCAGACTCCAGATATACGCGGGGGTAAAATGCATCGGCAGGATAGTAGGTCATATGGAGTGTGTCCCCTGTCCTTAACCGGGGCAGGATGCCCAGATTTTTATTGACTAGAAAAGAGAGGGAGTTCCTTGTCTTGTCCCAAATACGAAATTTGCCCGCAACCTTGAATCCACCTATGGATAACTCAATATTGTAAAACTGACCCACGTGTTCTCGGGCCTCGGATCTCCTCTCCTTGACTTTCTTAGCCGTTGCATGTGGTACCATGTTTTACCTCTCAGACGCTTTGTCTAACACAGAACCTTTTTCCTATAATTTTTTATCGTAAGCTAAAATTACGGCTAATTATATATAAATTAAATATATTTGTCAACCATATTTCTTTAAATTTATTAAACTATACACCATTCATGTATACATAACTGAAATGTAGCTTATAGGCACCTGGGTTGTCACCCTCCCACCCCATATATTGGCCGAAGGATCGGGGACACTAATCTTGCTGCTGGAAATTAAACAAGAGCGTTAAAAAGCAGGCTGAAGCACTTAATTTGCTAGGAGATAACTGGAGATAGAGGGATGGTTGGAAAAGCATTTTGGCAAGACAATGTGTTGGGCCGTGATATCTACGTCACCAATATGGCTCTTCCCTTTTGTCTGGCCTCAGGCTAGAGCAGGCCTAGGACCTCATCGGTGTGTCCGTCCACCTTGACCTTCCGAAAGGCCTTTGTAATGGCCCCCTTCTCATCGATAA
>JASFIT010000320.1:0-5666 GCA_050122535.1 Desulfobacteraceae bacterium
CAACATGATAAACAGTCCTCTAGTCATCTGCACCGATAACGATAAGAACAAGTCCCCTCTTATTTCTTCTTCGCTTTGTTTAAGGCGTTTTGAACAGCGTTCATAATGACGCGGCTACTCATCGTGGCACCACTCACCGTATTCACTTCTGTGGATTGTTCTTGGATGATTCGATCGGGAATAATCTTTTCCGCTTCTTTCCCCTTCCAGGTATCATGCTCCAACAAATCGACACTTGAAATTCTCTGGTTTTCAATGGTGACTTTTACCCGCGCCTTCATCGGACCCCTCCTGAAGCTACCCTCATAAATGCCATCAATAAGCGTTTGGCGGTCCACTTTTCCCGTCGTTACGGGTGGCGTCGTGGCGCAGCCTGCAGAGAACAAGAAGAGACATAAGACAGCGGGATATAATAGCCTTAGCTTGTACATTCAATTTCTCCTTTCTTCGTCGTTTAAAAATCCACCTGCTATGCTGGTAAAACGATTATTCAGTACATCGCTTGGCAGAGTAACTCCTTTATGCCTCTGTGAGGCCACGCCCCTTTTCTCCCTCCGGGCCGTAGGCCCTACTGGCCGGAGGCAAGGCCATGCCTTCACTTCACACCCAGGGAGGTATAATCAGAGCCAGGTCCTTTAGGCCCGGTTGATTGGCTGGACGGGCTTGATTTCTAGTAGGCGAGAATCAAACTCAGCCTCGCGGGTTAATGCGTCTTAACATTGATTAGGGAGAAAAGACATTTCTTTGTCAAGATTAAAGCTTCCAGCTTATTTGGGGCAACAGGTGAGATCAGCGATAGCCTTGAATGGATTGAATGCCCATGGATTCAGCGAGCCATTTGTCGTTAACGCGAGCAGCTGCCCAGGACAGTGTGAGACTATTCACATTTTTCGACAGCCCCCTCCCGTCAAACGTCAGGGCAAGCTTTAGTTTAGTGCACTCCGCGGGCATGGAAAGAATGCGGTAAGCCGTGAAATATGGCTCCAGATCCTTTATGTTTGCCTTCAATTGACTTAAACCCTGCCTCAAATTCCTTATTTGCTGCTGCAAATATGTCAAAGATTGTTCACGGTTGTGCTTCCCGCTAACCGTGTTGTCATTAGCAACGGTAGGCATCTCTATGCCATTCTCAAAGGCATAGAAAAGGGTACCATCCAGCGTATAGGCTTTTAAGGCCTCGATATCCTCGTCTGCCAAGGCCTTCAATGTGTCGATAAGAAGAAGGGTAGGGTCAACAGATTCTTCCCATTCCATCCCTAGCGATGAGAAATCTGGCTCGAACAACTGATTCAGGTCGATGAGTAAGGCTCCGTAAGCAAGGCTTGTGCGTTGGATCTTTATATTTTCAATCTTCCATTGAGGGTCTAAAGCACCCCGCCTGAATACCCATGTGGTATGATAAACATTATCTCTGCCCTCGTATGCGTGGTTTAGATCAAACCACATATCGAGAATCAACCTTTTTACATGTAAATGAGTGGTTGCCCGTTCCAGTTCTGGGTAGCTGGTCAGACGCATTAGTTCGTCACTTAGATTTGACTCTTTTTCCGCCATGAGACGCCGCCAGACAGTACGCGCTGTTATTCGAAAATTCTTTGAAAAAAGAGATTGAAAACGCTCAGCATCTTCCTCTTCAAGGGCCTCCCGTGCGCTTATCATAAGTGCAACGATCTCGGCTCCATCCTGTTCTTGAATGGCGTTTTTGGTTTCAGTGCCATTCCGACTGCAAGAAACCAATACAATGAACAAGGCAGATGCCATAATGATGTGTATGCTTGGTCTCCAGCATGCTTTTATGCCATTTTTCTCATTTCTGGGATGGAATTCGCAAATCATTTTGCAGAGTGCTCCCATCTACCCTACTCAATGGGGTCATCGTCAATATTATCCCTTGCCTCTTGGGGAATTCTTGGGCACACTTGGACCGTTGTCATTTGCTGCAATGAAATTTCTTGCCTTAAACCGTATGGTGTGAATCGCCTGAAAGTCTTTGCAGTAAAGTTTTAAGTGCTTTAAAATATTAAAGAAAAACAGAAAAAAAATCAAGGGGAAAGTATGCCAGATCTCCAGAGGCGGGGACGATTATTCAGAGAATGAAACAGCGTGGTGACACAGATGGATCCGAATAAACCCAATGCGGACAGGATGCACGCTCAACTTGAGGCTGGGGTGAAGGAGGGCGTTTTTCCGGGTGCCGTGCTGCTGGTGGCAAGAAAAGGGCAGGTCCTTTTTATTGAAAAGGCTGGCTACCTCTCCTTGATTCCTGAACAGATCCCCGTAAAAAGGGATACGATCTTTGATCAGGCGTCACTGACAAAACCCCTAGCCACCACATTGTCCTTGATGAAGTTGGTTGATGAGGGCAAGGTCGAGCTGGATCAACCCCTTTCGCAGCTTACACCAACACCTGTCCCCTCGGACAAAAAAGACCTGACTCTCCGCCTGCTCCTTAGCCACAGCGCGGGCTTTACGGACTGGAAACCCTTTTACCTGGATCTGATGGCCTATGAATCTGAACAGAGAAAGAGGATCCTGAGAGAGCAGATCCTTAAGGATCCACTCGCCTATTCCCCAAACGAAGAATACCTTTATAGCGATCTGGGATTTATGATCCTGGAATGGATTATTGAAGAGGTCACAGGGATGAGCATGCGGCGATTTGTGGAGGAACGCTTCTACCAACCCCTCTCGCTAGAACGCACCTTCCTAAGTGAACATCAGCGATCAATGCCATTCAAGAAAGCGTTTTTTGCGGCCACTGAAGATTGCCCATGGCGGAAAAAGGTCATCCAGGGGGAAGTGGATGACGAGAACGCCTGGGCCTTGGGGGGGTATTCAGGCCATGCCGGGCTCTTCGGACCCGCTGAGGAAGTCTATGTGGTGGTGAACCTTTTAAGGGAGCATTACCTGAGCAAGAGGGATGATTACTTGAAACCAGATACAGTGAGAACATTCTTCACCAGGCAAGATATTGTGAAGGGGAGTGACTGGTGCCTGGGCTGGGATTCACGCTCCAAGGAGAATTCAAGCGCCGGTAGACATTTCTCGAGAAACAGTGTGGGGCACACCGGGTTTACGGGAACTTCTGTGTGGATGGATCTTGATAAAGATGTCGTCGTGATCCTGCTCACAAATCGCGTTCATCCCACTCGGGAAAATGAAAAGATCAAGACATTTAGACCAGTGCTCCACGACCTGATCATGGAAGAATTGGGTTTGGATTGAATGCCTAAAGTGATCTAAAGTGTACTAAAGTGCCTAAAGTTAAAAGAACTGCACCCCCGGGCCTGTAGGCCCTTTTGCCCGTTTTTGGAATCGATTCACAACTGGATGTGGGCTCGCCGGGCAACTGGCTATCGGGCTCAACCAAACACAAATGACAAGTGAGGCTTCCAATGGGAGAGATTAGGAGTACGCTTGATATTATCATGGAAAAGACCAAGGGTCTCACCATGTCTGATGAGGAAAAAAAGGCGTTCAAAGAGCAGGAAATGGCAGGAAAGGTCAAGGGCCTTATCCAGAAATACCTGGACGGGACTCTAAATATGGATCAACTCAGGGTAGAGGTGACTGGGCTGGTTGAGAAAGGCGGAGACATGGTGAAACGGCTGATCAGAGAGGAATCCGTCTCTAGAATCGAGCTTGAAGGAAATAATGAGCCTCTCTTGAGAGTCCTCGGAGAGATCAGCGGATCGGAAGCCGACTCCCTCCGTGAGGTCTTGAAGGAGTTCGGGAAAAGGCTTGAGAGGGAAAAAGACGTCCGAGAAAAAGAATTGAGGAAAGAATTGGAAAAGCAGGGCATATCCGGATCAGCGGTTCTACCCAGCATCAATGCGGATCCGGAATGGTCACGCTATGTATTGGAAATAAGAGAAGAGTTTCAGGAAAGGCTTACATCTAGATATTGATCACCTTGTCAGCCAGTTGCATAGCCGTTACCACATCCAACATATTGGTTGTTTCTCCCACGTGCTTCCTACCAAGAAGATCGAAATGGTCCAGGCAGGTACCGCAGACCAGAATCAGAAGACCGCCCTTTTCCAGTTCTTTCAGGTCGGGCAGGACCTGGGAATCATCAATGGCCAGCTTCACCCCGTTATTTACGAAAATTAGACGCCATAGTTCATCCCCCATCTCTTTTAGTGTCTTTATGAAATTAACCATGAGTTTTAAGCCCAACTCATCATCTCCGTATCCCATTCGATCGGTAGCGACCATGACCACGATTTTCTTCTTTTCGGTTTCAGGCTCTTCAGCCTTGAATGCATCAGGAGCAACGCCTTTCTGATCACCCCTTCCAATAACGTGAAACACGGCGCCGTCCTGCTCCAACGTAATCTCAAAATTCTGCGATTCTAAAAAGCGGGAGACATTCTGTTTTGAGGCCGCGTCATCCACTGTGACTTTAATAATCTCTGGACGTTCCTTTTCTATGAGTTGCTTTGTCTGCAATACCGGGGCAGGGCAGGCGAGCCCCCTGCAATCCAGTTCTTTTTCCATGTGGACCTCCTTTACCATCCAAATATCAGATACTGGATATCTAGGTCGCTGTGGTCAATACGTCTAGGCCAAGCATCCAATAACGTTTGTTGCGCATCGGTTCACGGCTCAACCAACCACGATCTTTTCCTTTGGCTCTGACACAACTTCGCCAACAATCGCAACGTCGCGGATGCCTTTTCCTGTCAATTCTCGCAAAAAATCATCCGCCTTGTCTTTTTCCACAGAAATGAGCAGACCACCCGACGTCTGGGGGTCAAAGAGCACGTCCTGAAGGAGACGATCCACTGAAGGCGCCATTTCGACCACGCATTCGTAGAATTCACGGTTTTTGAAGGCGCCTGCTGGCACAAGGCCGATACTGGCATAGTTAAGCGTCTCAGGAAGGATGGGAATGTTACTCGTGTAGATTTGGACGCCAAGTCCAGAGTCCTTTACCATTTCAGCCAGATGACCCAGAAATCCGAATCCAGTAATGTCCGTGCAAGCATGGACGGGATAGCCTTTCATGACTTCTGCCCCATCCCGATTCAGGGTTGCCATGAGTTGGATGACAATATCTATGATTTCAGGGGATGCGAGTCCTCCTTTGATGGCCGTGTTGATAATGCCCGTACCTAAGGGCTTTGTCAGGATCAGTTGATCCCCTGCTTTGAGGTTCCCTTTAGTAAGGACTCTGTCGGGATGCACAAAGCCTGTGACGGATAGACCATATTTCAGTTCTTTGTCCTCTACGCTGTGTCCACCAACCAGGACAACACCCGCCTCAGTCATTTTGTATAGTCCCCCATCGAGGATCTGGCGGAGTATGGAAATATCCATGTCTTTGACCGGGAAGGCCACCAGGTTCATGGCCGTTTTTGGTATGCCACCCATGGCGTAGATGTCACTTAGCGCGTTGGCTGCGGCGATCTGACCGAACCAGTAGGGATCGTCAACGGTAGGTGTGAAGAAATCCACAGTCTGGATGATCGCGAGATCATCGCTCACTTTGTACACCCCGGCGTCGTCTGCGCGATCCAGCCCAACAATGAGGTTTTCATCGGTTGGGAACGTCATGCCGCAAAGCGCCTTGTCCAGGTCCCCTGGAGGCAATTTAGAGGCTCACCCAGAACCTGTCACTGTTTCGGTAAGGCGTCTTTTCTGGTCAGCCATCTTTCCTCTCT
>JASFIT010000321.1:0-5664 GCA_050122535.1 Desulfobacteraceae bacterium
CAAGGTGATTCTCAACATGGCGTGGATAAGAAAGGGCATAAGAAATGGGCGTTATCATGTGAGGAATCCCCATTTGAGCGATTATTGAACCATCCCGGTATTCAACCATGGAGTGAATAATGCTCTGAGGGTGGATAAGGATGCTAATCTGGTCCATCCTCAGATCAAAAAGCCATTTGGCTTCAATGGCCTCTAATCCTTTATTCATCAAGGTTGCTGAATCGATGCTTATCTTTTTGCCCATGCGCCAGGTGGGGTGGTTCAAGGCTTGCCCTGGTGTGACTTTCTCCATTTCCCCAAGGGGAAGATCTGTGAATGGTCCGCCGGATGCAGTCAGTATGATACGTCTCACATCCTCCCTCGGATGCCCTTGGAGAGACTGAAGAATGGCACTGTGTTCACTATCTATTGGCAGGAGGGTTATACCTTGTGTTTTCGCCTCTTCCACAATGAGCGGACCTGCCATGACCAGTGTCTCTTTGTTGGCCAAAGCGATATTTTTGCCCGCTCCAATGGCTGCATAGGTGGGAACCAATCCAGCCGCCCCTGTCATGGAAGAGATTACCGTATCCACTTCTTCCAGGGTGGCCAAATGTACGAATCCTTCGGTTCCAGAAAGGACTTCAGTGGCAACGTTTTTATCAAGTCGATTTCTCAGGATATCTGCCAGATCTTCTTCCAACACGGCCACGGCTACAGGGTGAAACTTCTCTATCTGCTCTGCCAGGAGATCCACATTCCTGCCGGCGGTTAGGGCGATTGCCCTATACTTCTCAGGACTGCGCTCAATCACTTCAAGGGCGTTCAGGCCAATGGAACCGGTAGAACCTAAGATAGTTATTCTCTTCATTTTCCCTTGACGTATTTCCGGAAGAATTGAATGGTCTTTTCTAGTCCTTCTTCCAGACCGATTTTAGGTTCCCAGTCGAGTTTCTCTTTAGCAAGGCTGATGTCAGGTTGGCGTCTTTTGGGATCATCCAGGGGAGGTGGGTGAAATTCAATCTCCGATTTGGACTGGGCCAACCGAATGATGGTTTGGGCAAGCTCCAGAATTTTTTGTTCTTCTGGATTGCCTAGATTCACTGGGCCTATAAAGGCATCCGGGCCATTCATCATTCTAATGAGCCCTTCAATCATGTCCTCCACATAACAGAATGATCTCGTTTGGGTCCCGTCTCCGAATATGGTAATTGGCTCATTCCTCAAGGCCTGCATGATGAAATTGCTGACCACCCTGCCGTCATTGGGGTGCATTCGCGGGCCGTAGGTGTTGAAGATGCGCACAACCCGGATGTTCACCTTGTTCTGTCTGTAATAGTCGAAAAAAAGGGTTTCTGCACACCTTTTCCCTTCATCATAACAGGACCGAAGCCCTATGGTGTTCACATTTCCCCAATACGTCTCGTTTTGCGGATGGACCGTCGGGTCTCCATAAATTTCGCTCGTGGAGGCTTGCAGAATCCTAGCCTTCACCCTTTTTGCTAGACCTAGCATGTGTATGGCACCCATCACACTGGTCTTTACAGTCTTGACTGGGTTGTATTGATAATGGATAGGTGAGGCGGGACAGGCCAGATTGTATATCCGATCCACTTCCAAAAAGATGGGGTTAACGAGATCGTGTCTGATCGCCTCGAAGTGCCTGTTATTCATGAGGTGGAAGATGTTTTGCTTTTGTCCCGTGAAATAGTTATCCAAGCAGATGACATGGTTGCCCTCATCGAGCAGCCTTTCACACAGATGGGAACCGAGGAAGCCGGCCCCTCCTGTAACCAATATTCTTTCCGTGTCATACAAGTTCAAAGCCATAAATAGTCGCCTCAGAATCTTTATATTCTATTGAAATTAACCATCCTCCAAAAAAAATGAAATTTGTGTCACCCCCATCTCGCCTAACCAGAGCACCCTTAGGTTCCACGAAGCATGGACCAATTCAAAAATAGATAGAGTACAGGAATGGAGAACAAGAGGCCGTCTATTCTGTCCAGTAGGCCTCCGTGTCCAGGAAGAATTCTCCCGGAATCCTTCACCCCATGATTCCTCTTTAGCATGGATTCTGCAAGATCCCCAATTTGGCCCGCGATAGAGAGAGAAACGATAAGGGCCACAATCATCATGTTTATGGGGTGTAAACGCAGTATTTGCAAAAACCAGAGTGCTGCTATGACGCTACAAAGTAGCCCACCCACGGCCCCCTCCCAGGTTTTGCCAGGGCTGATGGCCTCATAAAGCTTATGCTTGCCAAATAATCGACCAAAATAGAAGGCCCCCGTATCATTAACAAAACTGACAACCAGGAGGAAGAAAATCCAGAGCTTTCCATTGGGCTGAAGATCAATCATCCACAACAGGGCCAGTGGGAGTACAATATAGACTGGCCCCAGAACCGACTTACCCATATCCGCCGTCCACTGCTGGTTGGGGGACGGACGGGTTAACATGAAAAAAGCTATGGGAACAAAGGCCCAGAGGGCGATGATGACAGGTGCAATCAGGACCTGCCGCGTGTAAAAGACGGCAAATAGCAGAATCGTAAGAATGTAGCCTGCTATCCGGACAAATCTTGGCAGAGTGGCGGCGGTGAATGCATAAAACTCATAAAGGCCTACAAGGGATGCCATAAGGAGAAGAATACAGAAGAGCCATCGGGGGCCAAAGCCGATAATGTAGATCAGAATGGGTATGGCGACTATACCTGTAAGCCATCGTTTAAGGTGCATCTAATAATTCAGCTCCAATTTGTTGCATCAGTGCCTAAAGTGACCTGCCCGCCAATGCCTTCTGACGCAAAATACACTAACCAGGTTAAGCAATAGGCTATGACCAAAATCCAAAGTTACTCACAAATGGCTATGGCAGGCGGCACTAAAGTGCTTAAAGTGTCTAAAGTGTCCCTTCGACTGCGCTCAGGGCCTTCGGCTAAAATGACTGAAAGGCAATATTATGGTTCGATCAACTGGGCCCAATTCAACTAATTCCCCTATCTCGAGGAAAACATCGAGGAGACCACCAAAACAGGAAAAGATATTTTGAGTTCCTTAACTTTAGGCACTCTAGGCACTTTAGGCAATTCAGTTCACTTCTATCGACAGTTGTTCCCCGCTGGCCCCAAACCTTCTCTCCCGCTTCTGAAATTCCTCTATGGCCAGGAGGTACTCCTCTTTTCGGAAATCAGGCCACAGGGTTGGGGTAATGTATATTTCAGCATATGCAATCTGCCATAGCAGGAAATTGCTTATTCTGTACTCACCGCTCGTTCTTATGAGCAGGTCTGGATCGGGCATGCCTGCCGTATAGAGGGAATCGGCAATGAGCTGTTCAGTGATCTCACCCGAGGTGATATCTCCAGCTTCAATCCCTTCAGATATTTTATGGACGGTGTCGAATATCTCTTGCCTTCCACCGTAACTGAGGGCAAGGGTAAGGACCATATCTGTGTTGATGGATGTTTTGTCGGAGGTATCAGAGAGGAGTCTTTGAACATCTTGAGGCAGCTTGCCGGTCCTTCCAATGGTCTGAAAGCGTATACCATTTTCCAACATCTCATCCAGTTCGTTCTTGAGAAATCTTTTTAAGAGTCTCATTAAGGCTTGAACTTCATGTTTCGGCCTTTTCCAGTTCTCTTCAGAAAAGGCATACAGGGTGAGCCATGATATCCCGATCTCCCGGCTTGTTCTGACAATCTCCCTTACGGACTCTGCTCCTTCTTCATGGCCACGAATTCGGTTCAAGGCCTTTTTCTTTGCCCACCGGCCATTTCCATCCATAATAACCGCCACATGTTTTGGCAATCTTTGAGGATCAATGTCTGGCATAATCAACACATTTAATCCCTTATGCCCTCCGGCTTCCGCCTCCCAGAGCCCGGGGTCGATTGGGGCGAGGCCCCAAGATTTCGTCTCTGAGCTTCTGCTGAAGAACATTATATTATTATGATTATAGCATATTAGGATCAGGGTCGTGAAATCTGCAACGGAGGGAGAATCGTTCCTTCGTTTGCATAGAGAAGCTCATTTGGAGGGCGTCTGATCAGAATTCAATGATCTCTTTTTCCTTCTCGGCCGTAACTTCGTCTATTTTTTTTGTGAATTCCTTAGTCTTATCTTGTACCTGGTCCTGGCATTTGTACATCTCATCTTCGGAGATCTCTTTTTCGTTTTTTAACTCTTTGAACAACTCGTTCGCTTCCCGCCTGTGATTTCGGATAGAGATCTTCGCCTCTTCAGCCATCTTCTTTGCCAATTTTGCCAACTCCCTCCTGCGCTCTTCTGTGAGGGGAGGGATGGATATCCTAATGATTTTACCATCATTCATGGGGGTCAGGCCCAGTTCAGACTTAAGGATGCTTTTCTCTATCTCCCCTATAATGGATTGGTCCCAAGGTTTTATAGTGATTAGGCGGCTCTCCGGGACAGAAAGGGAGGCAACCTGCTCCAGGGGCATCTGCGTCTCATAGCAATCCACCTTTATCCCCTCCAAAAGGGCTGTAGAGGCTCGGCCGGTTCTAATCTTCTTAAACTCTTTTCTGAGGGCATCAATGGTATTGTCCATCTTATCGCGCATTTCAGACAAGATCTCTTCTTTCATGATCAATCTCCTGAAATTGAGGTCCCCACGTTTTGTCCAGACACGACCTTTTTTATGTTACCCTTTTTCCTCAGATTAAATACGATGATAGGCAGGTTTTGCCCCATGGCGAGGGAGACGGCTGTCATGTCCATCACCTTTAAGTTCTTTCTTATCACTTCCTGGTAAGTAATCTTTTTGAATGGTTTGGTCCCAGGATTTTTCTCCGGGTCGGCCTCAAAGACACCATCCACCTTTGTCGCCTTCAGAAGAACTTCTGCGTCTACCTCCATAGCCCGTAGGGCGGCGGCGGTATCTGTGCTGAAATAGGGGTTCCCCGTCCCAGCTCCAAGAATTATGATACGGTTCTTCTCCAGGTGGCTGATGGCCCTCTCTCTGATATAGGGTTCGGCTATCTTGTTCATGTTAAGGGCGGACATGATTCGCGTCTCTGCCCCCATTTTATTTAAGGCCTCGCCCAGGGCAATGGCGTTGATTACGGTTGCAAGCATGCCCATTTGGTCTGCCGGAACCCGACCCATGCCATATTGCGAGGCGTTCAACCCCCTGAATATATTTCCACCCCCGATAACGATGGCAATTTCCACACCCAACTTATGGACGTTGCGAATCTCGCTGGCAACCGCTTTGAGAACGGTGGAGTCAATACCGAAAGACTCATCTCCCATTAGGGCCTCACCGCTCAATTTGAGCAGAATCCGCCTGTAACGGGGTTGCTTACCGCTCATCCGATTCTCCCAGTTGGAAACGAACGAAACGCCTGATAGCGATATTTTCGCCTGTCTTGGCCATCATGTCATGAAGGAGATCCTGAACAGTTATGTCAGGGTTTTTCACATAGGCCTGTTCAAGGAGGCAGGCTTCGCCATAGAATTTCTTCATTTTTCCATCGACAATTTTTTCTATGATTTTATCCGGTTTTCCCGCTTCTTTTGCCTGCGTCGCGTAAATCTCCCTTTCACTGTTCAATATCTCAGGTGGGATCCCTTCTCGGTCCACGGAGATGGGATTTGTGGCCGCAATCTGCATGGCCACATTCTTGACAAGATCGGCGAAGTCCTCTGTTTTACCTGTAAA
>JASFIT010000322.1:0-5657 GCA_050122535.1 Desulfobacteraceae bacterium
TCGTAAGTCTCTCTGGAGTCTTCTCCCATCGGCGTGCTCAGAGAGAGTTCCCCACTCTCTAAGCGTTGGGTCATCTCTATAACTTCTTCTTCTTTAACATCGAGCCGTTTGGCAACAAGCTTTGTTTCGGGCGTGAAGCCTAAGGCCTGCAATCGGTTCTTCTCCCTCGCCAGATTAAAGAACAACTTGCGCTGGCTTTGGGTTGTTCCGATCTTCACAATTTTCCAATTCTCCATAATAAACTTCAACATATAGGCTTTGATCCAGAACGAGGCGTAGTAGGAGAATTTGATTCCCCGATTGGGATCGAATTTTCTTGCAGCCTGTATTAGACCCAAATTGCCCTCCTGAATAAGGTCCAATATGTTTTTGGCCCAGTAGCGACTGAAATCCTTCGCAATTTTCGCCACAAGTCGAAGGTTAGATGTCACTAATTGGTTGACGGCCTCCTCATCATTATTCTCTTGCACCCTTTGAGCAAGCTCTAACTCTTCTTCCCTGGTTAAAAGCTTGTAGCGTCTTACCTGTTGGAGATATACCTGAAGCCCATCACGGGATATAATATCCTGGCTTTCGGTTTGAGACTCCCTTGATCTGTTCGGCGCTGTTTTGACATTGGTTGTATTTTCATCATAGTTCATGGTTTCAAATCCATATGCTAAGTCTTCCATTTTTTTACTCCATTATCTTCCGTCCCTTGTTAGAACCTGAAAAACACTTTCATGAAAATTATTCCGGCCTATTAATACGGTTAACATCTGAACGCTTTGAGCGCCTCAATGCCTGCTGTCTCCGTTAACGTATTGAACCTAATGTCTGGTGTTGCACTGGAGAGGCTCAAGGCTCCCAGAAGCACACCGAATCTGTCTGAGCGTAAATGGTTATCCAAGTCAGCCTGTGTCTCCCACTCCTCAATAATTATAAAAGCGTTTTCGTCTTCCACATCCTGATAGACATTGTGGCTAACGCAACCTTGCTCATTCCTTATCCTATTAATTAACGAATGCAGGGTTTGCATGAACTCCTTACGATTTTCAGGGATAACGCTTATTTTCGTGCTAGATACAATCATTGTAGATCCGTTTCCTTAAATGGTTTTGTTCGTACTGAATTCGATGGTAGAGAGAGCAAGCATTGTGCCGAAGATGTCTTCATTTCTAAAAATAGAGATAAGTAATTGATATTTATTATTATTCTGCTAACAAAAGCCTTGCAGAATGGCCCAACAGAATCCAGGATAACCCATGAAACTTCAAGGGGCCGTGAAATACCGCGGGTTTCTCCCGGCCCGGCCCTGCTATAGAAATAAAGAATAAGATATGGGACTTTAGTCCAATATGAGGGAGTGTCAGGCAGGGTTGAGAGTCTGATAGTCTGGCGAGATTATGGTAAAGAAAAAGACTTATGAATGGGAATAAACGGGAGGATAAGCTTGAGAACAAAAAAGTTAGGACTTGTAACAGAAAACGTGGTTATTGTCCAACGGGTCGCTTTATGCCAAGTTTTTTCATTCGCGAACGAAGGGTCCCCGGGTTCAGCCCCAGGATTTGGGCAGCACCACTCTTCCCTTCAATCCGCCAACCGGACTCTTCAAGCACCCGAACAATATGTTCACGGTCTACCTCTTCGAGGGCCCGCTTTCCACCTGTGATGCTCTCAGAAGTCTTTGGGACCTCAACAGACAGGGCGGGACCTTGCGATACAATCACAGCCCGCTCAATCACATTTTCCAATTCTCTTACATTCCCGGGCCAAGAATAGTTTTGCAAGGCCTCCGTTTCCTGTGGCGCTATTGTCGTAATCACTTTACCCATCTTCATACTAAATCTCTGCACGAAAGATTTGACCAGTAGGGGGATGTCTTCTCTCCTTTGCCTTAAAGGGGGCACCGTGATGGGAAAAACATTCAGTCGATACCAGAGATCCTCTCGGAATCGACCTTTTCTCACCGCTTCTTTCAAGTTTCTGTTCGTGGCTGCAATGACCCTAACATCTGATTTGATTGTGCGAGAGCTGCCTAGCCTTTCAAACTCCCCATCCTGGAGGACCCGGAGCAGTTTTACCTGCAGGTCCAGCGGGAGCTCCCCTATCTCATCCAGGAAGATGGTTCCTCCATCGGCCAGTTCAAAACGGCCGATCTGCTTCATCTGTGCGCCGGTAAAGGCTCCTTTTTCATGACCGAACAGCTCACTCTCAATGAGATTGGATGGCAGTGTAGCACAATTCACTTTCACCAAGGGCCGATCTCCACGTGAACTCGCATTATGGATGGCACGGGCAACCAGTTCCTTACCGGTTCCGGTCTCCCCGAGAATGAGTGCTGTAGCATCAGTTGGTGCCACCTGCTCCACCTTGAAAAGAACATATTTGAGCGCATCACTTTGGCCAATAATCTCTTCAAAGTTGTGCTCCAGTTTAATCTCGTCACGTAGATAGATATTCTCTCTCTGCAAACGGTCTTTTAACTGCTCGATTTCCGCAAGCGCTCTTTGAAGTTCCCTCTCTGCCCGCTTGCGATCCTCTATCTCTTTGCGAAGATCAAGGTTTGCTTCCGCAAGTTCTTCAGTTCTTTCCTCCACCCGCCTTTCTAATTCATCGTGTGCTTTTTGAAGTGCCTCCTCTGCGAGCCTGCGCTCGGTGATGTTGTAGTGTGACACAACCGCCCCATTTCCTAGGGGTCCGAGGGGGGTAACGAACATCATGAACCAACGCTTCACCTTGGGCGAATGACATGGATATTCAAAGCTGAAGTTGACTAAGGAACCATTTATTACCGATTGAATGCCTTCTAGAGCTTCTACCGCTTGTTCGTCTTCTGCAGCCGCCTTTCTGCATACACCCAGATAGTTAACTCCAATTGACGTTCCCTTCAGTTCTGTATCCCCATTGCTGCGGGCAAACACTTCCCATGACTCATTTACATAAATGATTTTTCCCTCTCTGTCCAAGACGGAAATGTTCGCCGTGAGTGAGTTAATGATGGACTGAATAAAAGAGTCTCGCTCTTGAAGTGCTCGTTCTAATTCTTCGTGAGCCGTCATGTGGGTCTCCCATTCACAAAATACAGGGTGATCAGAAATAAAATTTCTGACCTCAGGCAGATTGGCGCAAGCGAGGCGGAAGGATGAATACCTTTCGTAGCCCCTCCTTCAACGAGATGGCTTCCTCCGGGCAGAAGCGGGCGCAAATGCCGCATCCGAAGCACAGGCTTTCCTCCCGTTCAGCCTCTTCGTTGTCATTTAGTGTTATCGCCTCTGTGGGACATCGCTCCACGCATATGCCGCAGCCTGAGCAGGCCTCCTGGTCAATTACGGATAGGTAATACGTGGAATTAACTAAAGGTAACACCCCATCGCGCCAGTTCTTTAGCGTGTCACAGCAATCTTTACAGCAGTTGCAGATGCTCGTTTCCGGACGCGATACGTTCGAACCAGGATGGAAGGCCTTGTGGACGAGACCGGCCTCTTCCGCCTCTTTCATTATCTTGAACGCCTCCTCTTTTGTAATCTTTCGAGCAAATCCCTGGGCTGCTGTATGGCGTGCCGACTTACCGAAGGTGAAGCAGTTCATCATGGGTGCGTCTGTGTCGCAAGGTTCTCCTAACATGAGTCGCCGTTGGCGACAAAAACAGCGACCCACTGCAATGTCGTCGAATTTATTGATGATCTCTTCGGCCGACTGGCTCGGCAGGACGAATTCTTCGGGTACCTGGATACTTTTATCAATAGGGATGAGTTTAATCTCCTTCCCCTCCTCCGTGGTCCGAAGGGGTACGGTCCGATCAACGGGTGGGGACGTCTCGAATACGGGGACTAAATTATCATAATTACCCTGGACCTGGTCTCTGACTTCCATGATGAGCTTTTCGAATAATCTCGCTAACTCTCGCTCCCTCTCATCCCCTTTCAGCTCGCCCATGAACGTATACTCCATTAAACCAACCGTCATGAGGGGAAGCAACCGGTAGACCATGACCCCGGCTGAACTGGGCTGGTTGAAGACCAGGCCCTTCTTGGCAAGACGCGTTGCGAGTTGCTCAATCTTCTCTTCGGAGAGATTGCTCGATTCCTTTAACTGCTCCATGGTCTGGGAGGGCTGCTTACGGAATGCCTCAATGAAATCCAGTTCTTCTACCTCGTCCCCGATGACGCGTTTCAGGATGGAGATTGTCGTGTCATTAACCGGAAAGGGTACTGTCCCCTGGTTACAAATGACTTGGGCAGCCTGCTCATATTTTTTGTCTAGTGAACCTCCAACCATGGGATCTTCACCTCCATTTGAGATAGGATAGCCGTGATTGACCTTTTCCCGGGCCCCTCAAAACAAATGCAGGGATTCTATAGAACTTCTAGTAAGATTACAAATAGATTAGTAAGGAATTCCAGCAATACATTTTGCTTAGATCACAATGGCATGCCTGAGTTCTCGCCCGTTTTATGGTCTACACCTCTAAAATGTCCTTGGAGTTTCGTGTGTCAACCTTGATTTAACATAAAAACCCACTATTTTATGTATTAAGGGCTACATTAGCCCGGCCTGAATACGTACAAAAGGAGGTCACAGAATGGCGAGCAAGAATCGTTTGGATGGGAAAAAAATTCTCATCGTGGATGACGAGCCCGATGTGCTGGAAACCTTGGAAGAATTGTTACCCATGTGCAATCTGGCAAAGGCACACTCCTTTAATGAGGCCAAAGAGCTACTAGAAGCCGAGTATTTTGATATGGCCATTTTGGATATCATGGGCGTTGACGGTTATGAACTACTAGAGATTGCCAAAAGGAGAAAAGTAATTGCTGTCATGTTGACCGCCCATGCGCTGAGTCCGGAAGACACCGTTAAGTCCTACAAAGAGGGTGCCGCTTCTTACATTCCCAAAGAAGAAATGGCCAATATTGTGACTTTCTTAAACGATATATTAGAAGCCAAAGAAAAGGGCAAGAATGTCTGGTGGCGTTGGTATGGTCGGCTTGCTTCCTATTATGATGGCAAGTTCGGCTCTGATTGGCAGCAGCACGATAAGGAGTTTTGGAAGAAATTTCTACATTATATCTAAAATTGCAATAAAGGTGACTCCCTCCCTATTTCTCCCTCTTAGGGGGAGGGCTTGCCCCGTATCCCTTTTTACACAGGGACAGGCTCGATAGGGGGCTGGGGATGGAAAAGAGGTGAGCATTATGGCAAAGGAAAAATTTAAGATGTTTGCGGACGTCTGTTCACATATAGATAAAGATAATTCTAAATTGAATCTGGAAGTATGTATTCCTGGGGTGAAGAAAGGAGACATCAAACTGAGGATGCATGAGGGTGGTTTTGATGTATCTGCTCCAGGAGAAACCGTGGAATATGCAGGCGCATATGCCTTCTGCTGTCCTGTAAAGCCAGGTGAAGCAAAAGCGAGTTACGAGGACGGCCTCCTGAAAATAGAGGTGCCCTTCAAAACCTCCATGGAATATGATGTCCACGTGCCGGTTCACTAAGAGGCAAACAGGCCCAGAATTCTCAGATCCTTTTCAGAATATGGGTTCTGCCTGCTAAATACGTGTTCGCTTTTCTAGGCGTTGAAGAACAGGGGCAGAGTCTCGACGGACTCTGCCTTTTTTGATCATCCGCTTCCTCACCGATTGTCTGTTTACCGCCTCTTAAGCTTGGCTATT
>JASFIT010000323.1:0-5651 GCA_050122535.1 Desulfobacteraceae bacterium
CAATGAACGTGGGGGTGTATTTGTAGTACTCATAATCCATAGCGACCGCCATGCTAATGACATAGGCGTATTCATCCGGGATGTGGATGTCATATTCGCTGCGTGTCACCAGATGGAATCCCTTGGTGTAGATCCAGCGCCTGTCCAATTTGCTGACACCCACCATATCAGCGCCATAGAGCTTGGCCGCCTTTTTGACTAAACGGGTGTTGTATTCCAGATCACTGGAATCAAACTTCAGGCCCTCGGGCAATTCGTTCACGCCCTGCGTCTTATCCTCCCAGCTATAGAGACCAAAATCCTTCTCAACGACACCTCGGCCAAATCTCATTTCCAGGGCCCACCCCGCATTCCGAAAAGAAATATCTTCGTGACGGAATCCGGGCCTGCTTTGCGGTGTGACAACCCCGTAATAGCTCCGTCCCGCCTCCCTAAGCTCAGGTTCCCATCGCGCCCGTTTAAACATCTCGTTCTTCTGCTCAAATGCTTCTGCATCCTTGGCATTGTACTTTGTTTCAAAATCCATTTTCCGCGGCATGGCTCACCTCCGACTCCAATCTTACAAGGACCGCATCATTTTGCTCAATCACCCTATCTACAGCACAAATCGTTGGCTTCGTAAAATGCCCTTTGGTCTTCCACAATTCGCTTGACAAAATCCTTATTACTGTATTTATCTAGTCAGCGCCAGACAAAAATCGTCTAGACAAGGAGGGCAAGACATGGGGATCAAAGAAATGAACAAGAAAAATGTGGTAATCGGTTTGTTCCTCTCACTCTTTGTAGCCTTATTCGCCGTAGGGAGTGTTTTCGCCGCCGGAGGTGGCCCAATCGTTTTGGGGGTGCCCACCGCCCTCGGTTCCATTGAGGGGAGAGATACCCTGTTCATCGTCAAGATGGCAGCAGAAGAAATCAATGCAAAGGGTGGTGTGACAGTGGGCGGTCAAAAAAGACCCCTAGAGGTGGTCTCTATTGATACGCGGGGACACGAGGCTGGGATTCCGGTCCATGATGCCCTGACAGCCGTGGAAAAACTGATTCTGGAGAAGAAGCCCCATGCCATTGTGGTGGGTGCCTTTCGCTCCGAGATCTTGCTCGCCTCCATGGACCTTATTGCCAAGTACAAGCTACCCTATATCTGTACAATTGCCATGTCCCCAGCTTTCCAGAAAAAGGTGGCAGAGAATTACGACAAATATAAGTATATGTTCCGAATTTGTCTTGACGGACGATACTTTGTCATGTACCTGACCAAGCTCATGGGCTTCTTGAACAAGGAGTTCGGCTTTAATAAGGCCTATATTGTTGCACAAGACGTCCTCTGGGCAAGGGGAAGTGGTAAGGTCCTGCAGAAGTTACTAAAGAAACAGGGTTGGAACGTCCTGGGTTTTGATACCTATCCCACAGGCTCTACGGACTATTCTTCTTCACTGATCAAGGCAAGAATGAAAAAGGCACAGGTGATCGTCCCCATCGGGGATATGCCCCAACTTGCCATTCTCTCCAAACAGTCTCGAGCCATGAAAGTCCCTGCATTGCTCGCCGGCGAAATCGCCGCCCTCTGCTCCATGTCCAGTTGGGGGGCCACAGAAGGTGCCGTTGAGGGGTTTTTGAACTTTATTTTTGAAGCAGGAAACATCCCCGTGAAGTCCATTCCCAAGTCCCAGGTTTTTCATAGAAATTTCGGCAAGAGATACGGCAAAAAGGCCCTGGAAAACCTCTCGGGTCATGGTCCTGGGCCCAGCTACGATGCGGTCTACGCCCTGGCCGCGGCCATTGAACGGGCGGGAACGCTCGAAGCGGATGCCGTGGTCAAAGCCTTGGAGCAAACAGACATGGATGGGGCCATTGGCCGCGTTAAGTTTTCAAAAGACCATCAGGTCATCTTTGGATTTGACCCCAAAAAGGCTGCCCTGGGCGTGGTCATTCAGTGGAGAAAACCGGGGATTAGGGTCCCGGTCTTTCCAGAGGTGGTTGCGGAAGGAAAAATTGAACTTCCTGCCTACATGAAGAAATAAAGCGGTGTCTGAAAAGTCTTCTGGGGCGATCTTTTTGCTGAAGATCGCCCCTTTTGCAAAGGGTGCCGGATGATCAGCTACATCATCATTTATGGCCTGGTGAATAGCGTCACTTTGGCCCTTATAGCCATCGGCTTTAGCCTCACCTTTGGTATCAGTGGTGTGGCCAATTTCGCATACGGTGGGTTTTACCTCCTGAGCGGGTACCTCACCTGGATGCTCCTCAACTACCTGAAGCTGCCCCTCATCCTTGCCGTTTTTCTTACCGTGGGCGTCGTAGCCTTTATTGGTTTCCTCACCTACTGGGTCATCCTGTTGCGGGTCAGGGGAATCCCTCTGTCCGAGGTCATTGCCACCTTTGCTTTGGGGGTGGGCATACTGGAACTCTTCCGCTGGGCGGGATTTGTCACCTATGAGTTCACGTTACCCATCTTCGTTAAAGGGGGAATAGAAATCGGCGGTGTCCCCCTGGACTATCAGCGTCTTTTTATCATCGCTATCGGCCTTGCCCTGGTCATTTTCCTCTATATCTTCACGCATCACACGAGAATTGGGCTCTCCTTTCGGGGGATAGCTCAGAACGAACACACGGCCATATCCCTGGGTATAGAATCGGATTGGACGGCCGCCCTCAGCCTATCCCTAGGCTCAGCCATGGCCGCCTTGGCCGCCATAGCCATCCTGCCCTTGGGTATCATTTCCATCAATGTGGGGTACGATGTTTTGCTCATTGCCGTGGCCATTGGAATCGTAGGAGGTCTGGAAAGCGTTCCAGGGATCCTTGTTGCGAGCCTCATCCTGGGATATGCACAAGTGATCACCGGGCTCTATTTATCACCCGAATGGATGATGGTCGTCTACCTTGCGGCGATCGTAATCGTCTTGGCCATAAAGCCATCCGGATTGTTCGGTAAGTTCAAACAGCTGGAGGAGAGGGTCTGAGATGACCACGCGCTACCGAAAGGAGAGACTGGATCGGGGAATAAAAGTCAGGACCGAAGATCTATTCGCGCTCTCCTCTTATCAAGAAATACTTTATCTGGTGCTACCCCGCGCCCTTCCCGTCATATTCTTGCTCACCTTTCCTCTGCTCAAGGGTTTCGTGGGGCTTTATTGGGAGAAAGTCCTTATTATCACGTGCATCACGGCCCTACTTGCCTTGAGTTGGGACCTTCTCGCTTCTGTGGGCTTGATCTCTTTAGGGCAAGCCCTCTTCTTCGGCGCTGGAGCCTATCTTACAGGCTATCTTAACCACAGCTTTGGCTGGCCGCCCCTCGTGACCATCCCATTGGGAACATTGGCAGGGGCGCTCTTCTGCACCCTTTTGCTATTGCCGGTCCTGAGGATCAGAGGCGTATATTTCGCCATCGTCACTTTGACGCTACCCCTATTGCTCGTCAGGGTCATTGAGGCGACAAAAATTCTTGGGGGCACGGAGGGCTTGAGTGGCCTCTCACGCCTCTCTAGCAGTATTTGGGTTGAACTCTATATTCCGGTTTTGGCCTTGCTCATATGCCTCTTCGGATTCCGCAGGCTGATCAATGTGGATTATGGCCTGGTGTTACAGGGGATTCGGGATAATGATCTTGCGGTCATGAGCGGCGCCATCAATATTCACAAGTTCAAGGCGCAAGCGGTCTTTATCGCGGCTATGGCTGGGGCATTTTCCGGGGCCTTCATGACCCATTACTACCAATTCGTGGGTATGCCTGCCTTTGCCCTCGATTTCTCCATCTTGCCCTTGACTTGTGCGGTGCTCGGGGGGGTAGGCAATTTTGCGGGTCCCTTGTTGGGTGCTTTTATCCTCGTGCCCCTTTCTGAAATTCTTCGGGCCTTTGGAACGCTGCGCGTGGTCTTCTATTCGGCCATCCTAATTATCTGTGTCGTCGGTCTTCCAGAAGGTATATTTCATTATCTGGAAAGGAAGTACCATCAGTTCGAAAGACTTGTGAAGGTGGCATAAGCATGAAGAGCAAGACCGCACTTGAAGTGGATAATATCAGTAAGAGCTTTGGGGGGGTGGTTGCCGTATGGGAGGTCAGTTTCCACCTTCAGGAAGGAGAACTCCTCGGGATTATAGGGCCTAACGGCTCGGGAAAGACCACTCTGGTCAATTTGCTCACGGGCTTCGTCAAGCCTGATTCTGGAAAGGTGACCTATCTGGGAAAAAATATCACCGGAAAAATGCCCTACAAAATAGCTGAATTGGGTATCGCGCGGACCTTTCAGATGGCCAAACCCTTTTACAAACTCCCTGCTTTCAAGAATCTTATCATTCCCCTTTATTCTCCCAGAGTTAAGAAGTTGAGGGGGGGTAAATATGGGAAGAGAGATGATGTGGCCATTGACCTTCTGGAAGAAGTGGGATTTGAGCGGGACTCATTTGTGCCCTATAAGATGGCTTCCAATCTGCCACACGGTTATGTGAAGAGACTGGAACTTGCACGCTGCCTTTCTCTTCGCCCTGACCTCATCATCCTGGATGAGCTTTTTTCTGGGATGTCCATGTCTGAGGTGGCCAGTACGCTCCCCATCATCGAAAGGCTCAATGGGGAAGGACTCAGCATCATCATGATAGAACACCGCTTAAGGGAACTCTTCCGACTTGCCAATAGGGTCATGGTCCTGAACTTTGGCAGGAAAATTGCCGATGGTCCTCCTGGTGAAGTCATGGAGAGCGATGCGGTCAAGGCAGCCTACTTAGGAACTGAGCATGGCGAATAAGATGCTACAAGTTAAGAACCTTATGGTCTTTTTCGAAAATTCCCTGGCCATAAACGATCTCAGCCTGGAAGTGCGTGAGGGTGAGATCGTGGGTGTCCTCGGTTCAAACAGCGCAGGCAAGACGACTCTGATGAACACCATATCAGGCCTGATGATTGATATGAAGAAAAAGGAAGATCGCAGGGGTGGTGAAAGGATAACCTTGGTTGGCGAAATCATATTCGAAGGAGAGGACATCACCCATACCAAACCGAGTAATAGGGTCAGAAAGGGCATCGGTCTGAGCCGGGAGAGGCATCCCATTTTCCCTGACAGCAGTGTGGAGGAAAATTTACGTATAGCCACTTACATAAGGAAAGATGCAGAGGTCAGGGAGAGCTTTGACTTCGTCTACTCGGTCTTTCCTCGATTAAAAGCCCTAAATAAGAGAAAAGCCGGGTTTTGCAGTGGTGGTGAGCAACAGATGCTCTCCATAGGCATGGCCTTGATGACGGGGCCTAGGCTTCTGCTCATGGACGAGCCTCTACTCGGACTCTCGCCCGCCCTGCAGCAGGACCTCATTGAAGCCATTATCCAGATTCAATCGAAAGGGGTTACCATCCTGGTCACAGAACAGTTCGCTAGACCCTTGCTGCCCGTTATCGAACGGGGCTATATCATAGAAAATGGCATCCTCGTCCTGACCGGCACGGGTCAGGAATTGATGGATAATCCAGAGGTGAAGGCCGCTTACTTTGGTGTATAGATGGTTCAGATACCCTTCAATACAATCTATGAGCAGTTTGAGAAAGCGGCTCGAGACTTCTCGGAAAAACAAGCCTTACTATACATAGGGGAGACATATAGCTATTCCCACCTCCAAGAGGCAACCGAGAAGTTGGCCGCCAGTCTACATGGCCTGGGCATTAG
>JASFIT010000324.1:0-5635 GCA_050122535.1 Desulfobacteraceae bacterium
CGAAAATTACAGGGTTGATAATCGCGTTAATAAAATGCCCGGCAACCCTGTGGATCCAAAGCTTGCGCGGGGAAGGCCAAGTGACTACTACTATGCATTCAAATTTGTATTTTATAATATAATAAGGCAATTGGAATTGGATCCAGTGAGCGTTTACCATGCATCTCCTTATAATGCTAAAGATGTGGCGATAACAGGCGTCATGGCTCGCAGCCTTGAAGCACAGATAGAAATGGCCAAGGTGCTAAAAAACACTGACGCTGGTGTTCGCTGGATGAGTTCACTGAGAGGTCGTGAGAATGAAATGGTTTCCACCTGGGTTGAAGAAATTAATCGACACCAAAGATATCTCGATCGGATGAAGCAGGCGGTAAACCGCTATTTATGGGGGCCTGAAGATAAGATCTATTATAACCGTGATGTTACACATATGTTTCCAAGTATCATTGCACAACAATTCTGTCGCATAGCAACAGACCGGCAGAACAGAATCCGTTTTGAGCCGATCCCTGAATATTGGAAATTTGTATCGGATGGGAAAGGTGGCGGATACTATGTCCCTAGCCAGAAAGCTCTGGACTCAGGATTTTTCAATGATCAGGTTTGCTTGGTCAGCATAGATTTGAATGACAACATCCGTTATGAATACAAGGATCCCCCTCAATACTGGAAGCAGCTAACGGGAAGTGACAGCCGTGGTCAAATTCGGCTGGACTTGAGTCCGTATGATCCTTTTATTGTGGAGCAATTCTGCCATTCAAAAAAAGAGGCATCAGGTCATCTCTATTACCAGCCCGACATGAAATACTGGACAAGATCCAAAGCTTCCAATGGCGTTGTGTATTATCAGTTAAATGAGATTGCGAGGCAACTATTGGGAAAAGGGGCCCGAGAAATTGAAGAGGGAGATTTACTCCGATCGCCTGCAATCGCCTCCTTTTTTCCTCTTTTTGGACACATTCCCAGTGAAGAACAGGCGTTTTATCTATCTACCCATGTGGTTAATCCCTGGATGTGGTGGCCAATAGAGGGTATTCCCATTCCAACACAGCCGATGATGCTGAGAGACCTGGATGGCAATTATATTCCCAACAGTGTGTATGATCCTAATAAATACTGGTTGGGCCCAACATGGATGGTGTCGACAAAGCCGGTAATAGATGGATTTTATGCCTACGGGTATGAAATGATGTATTCGTATCTCATACAACGTAGTATCAGAACATTGCAGGATGGCCGAGCTGTTGAACATTGGAATCCGGAGACGGGTGAGGTAAACACCTCTAATGTAAATTTCCCGTGGGCTGCATCCTGTATGGCTGGTTCAATCTGGCCTGAATTGACAAAAGAGGAACAGACTGAGTATTTGCAGCGTTTTCACCCATACCACCCTAACGAGTTAGTCACAATTATGCCAAACAGCCTCGTCCATGAGACGGCGTTGCACCTTCATTTCCCAGTCGCTAGCTTTGCCTCTCCTGTTGTTGTTCCAAGGTAAGAGTCCGGAGGTACATACTTTCTAGGATATGCGAGTGTCGCGAGGGGATCTAAGCGTTACTCAGACTCGATTCGGCAGAGGTTAGACCCTCAGCGAGCGTCGATGGGACGGAGGGCCTCGCTATCAAACAAAAGCCTACCCATCGTACTCGTTAATTTGGATCGGTCCTTAAAACGATAGGTTACCATTTGAAAACATCAATCGGCATTTGTCTTAGGAATATACAGTATGTAGGGCATCCAAAAAGAAAAGCAGGGCCGTAAAGACCCTGCCTGTCGCGCAAGGATAATCCCTCTAAAATCTGAAACCCAAATTGCCTGTAAGAATGAATCCGTTGAGGTCAGATTCCACTTTAAACGGGACCCCTAAAGCGGTACCCTGGAATTCTGCATCAGTAGTCAATATATATTTGCCCTCTACCCCGATGAACACCTTCTCAGTGATATTGTAATTCACTCCAACTCCCAGATTTACTCCAAACACAGTGTCATCGTCATCCAGCCGAACGGTACCCAAGACGGTGTGGGTCACAACGCCCTCAAAATCAGCCAAATAGATTCCGATACCTATTTCTCCATAAAGCTCAAAATTTCCAGATGGATAGATGCCCTTACCACTTAAAATAATAGGGATTACCTTGATTTCATCTTCCTCCGTATACGATCCACCAAAAATAGGATCAACACCACTTATGGAAGCGTCACTCTTGAAATATCCAACACCAATTTCCAGTGCAAGGTTAGGATTAAGATAACGCCCGTAGGCAATCTCTCCATTAAATGCCGTATCAAAATTAAAATCATCTAAGTCGCCTGTTGGCGAATAGATCCCCCCTTTTACGGCAAAATAGTTGAGACTATCTTGCCCAAATGATGAGAAGGGGAAAAGGCATATTAGAATAAGTGTTAGCACAGAGAAAGCAAGAGCTTTGGGTCGCATATTCTCCCTCCTTTTTTAAGTTTTGCTCATAATTTTCATCGGGTGAGTGATAGTCCCTCATAGCCTCAAGTGGGAGATTAAAGAACGAGCATGATGCTATTAAATGGACAGCACAGAAATGAGGTGCTTGAGTTGGAAGATGAAAGGAAATAGAAGAACGAGTCTTGTGGCTTACAGTTTCGTCAATTCAGTGAGAGGGTACTACTCCCGAAATGGCCTTCCAAACTCCCAACAGAACAAATGCCCTGCTGAGAGCGAGCTCAGCCCATTTTAAGGTGGTACCCCATGATGATACCCCTATCCCTGCTTAGAGGTTACTGGAGAGATAGAAAAGCTTAATAAAATTAACAACAAAATTGTTTGGAAGTCAAGCAAAAGCGTTTGGGGATCATCTGAAACAGAAATGTCTGCTGCAAAAAAATGATTCTAATTTTGCTAAGTTATGCCGCAGCTGGAGTAAACAGAGGATTTTCAGCTACTTGTCCCACCCTTAGAAAAAGTCGAATTGAAGACTACCGAAATTAGTCAGAAGTGTCTCAGGAGATCAGAATCTGCCTTGAATATATACAAGATCAAATCTCGCCTTTTGAGGCTAGGCGTCCAAACGCTTCATCGTTTGAGGGAGAAGGGTGGGTGAAAATTGGAAGTTCAAGATTAAGGCGCTGCCTTTAGATTTCTCAGTTTTTCATCCAAGAATTCCTGGAAAGTATCATTAAATCCATAGGGAAATAACATAAACACATCAGACATTTTGCTCTTCATTTTGTCGAAAACCCTCTTCGGCGTCGGATTTAGGACCGTTGTAAGCCAACCGGCTTGATGCCTGATTTTTGTTTTCATTCTCATCTTTTCAATCTTATTTAGTTGCGGAACACTGTAGAGTTCCTCCTCGAGTACCTCAATAATTTCCCGCACATCCTCGTCACTTAAACGAGCCACAAGTCAACCTCCATTGAAACAATATTACCCGCCGAAACCATCATCCACAAGCTATCAGATGCGGATAAGAACTGGCTTTTTAAGAGGAGAAGTATAGTGTAATTGAAGGGTTATGTCAACATTGAATCTCTTATAACATGCCCTTAGATTTTTCCATACGATATGTATTCCTCAATGTGGCTGGCCTAGCCCTATTTAGCGGGTTGTACCAAACTCTCCTCTGAGGGAAACGTAAAGCACCTCACAGATCCTCTTCTCTTTGACGGCTTTACCGCTTTTTTCGAGTAACACCAAATTCTGAATGCCTTTTTCCACGACGGGTGCAATTAGCCTTCCCCCCTCGCTGAGTTGTTCTATCAAGGGGGAAGGGACTGACTCGCACGCGGCTGTGACACAGATCTTGTCATAGGGCGACATCTTGGGATGTCCCATTCCACCGTCTCCTTCCACGAGCACGATATCCTCATAACCCGCTTTCTCAAGATTGTCTCTGGCAAATTGAAAGGTTAGATGATCAATTTCAATGGCGACGACCAGGCCGTCGGCCCCAACGATTTCTTTGGCCAGGGCCGTGCCATAACCCGAGCCTAAACCCACTTCCAAAAATCTGTGCCCCTTATCCAGACCCAGTGGCTCGTAAAACAGGGGATAGCTGTGCGGGCATGATATGGTCGCCTCCTCACCGGGTAGGGGGAGAGGAACTTCTTCATAGGCATAGTCCCTGTAAGGACCTGGAACAAAGTCCTCTCTTCGAACCCTTAGCATGGCATCCTCTATAGGTTTAGACACGAGGTACCCATGCGTCTTGAGTGCCTTTACCTTCTCTTCTCTCTCTTTGCCGAATTCTTGTTCGCTTTTGGTGGGCTCTTTTGGTGGTGGGACTATCCAGCCTCGCATCATCCCTCTTTTTCTATTTCAAGAATTACGGTGCCCCCGTCTCTATAATCACAGGGGTCGAGACATTGGACGTGGGGTCGGGATTTACTCCCCTCAGGGATGGTGTGATTCCAGATCAAAGAATTTCAATGCATTCTCTGTTGTGATCTCTGCCACGTCTTCCTTTTTCACACCCTTTATTTTGGCGACGGCCTCCAACGTCTTGAACACGTCAGCCGGTTCTGCCTTATTCCACTGGTATTCCACAGGTGAGTCTGTTTCCAGTAACAGATTCTCTAAGGGCGCTCTGGCAATAGCCCTTTGATGTTTCTCGCTAAATGCTGCAGCTGGCGTGGCTGAGATAAAATAACCATGATCCAGCACTTTCTCCAAAACCTCCATGGGGCCACTGAACCAGTGGAAGATGGCTTTCTGAACCTGGGCTTTGATGACCAGGTCGAGGCAATCCTCCCAAGCACCCCTGCAATGGACGATGGCCGGCTTGTTGTAGTGTTTGCCCAAATCAAGGAGCCTTGCAAATACTTCCTTCTGCAAGTCCCTCTCTGAAGAATCCTTTCTTGCATCCTTTATCCAGTAGTCAAGGCCGATCTCCCCCACGGCCACAGCCTTTTCCATGTTCTCTTCAATGAAACGGTAGGTGCTCTCCAGCTGATTGGCCTTCAGGGTCCAGGGATGAATGCCCAGTGCAGCATACACAACAGTGCCCTCATACCTGCCAGCGATCTCAAGGGCCCGCTTGTTGGACTCATAATCCGAGCCAACCGTGACGATGAAAAAAACCCCTGACTTCCCCGCCCTCGCTATGGCCCCACTCAGATCCTCAATTCCCTCCAGGTGTGTATGCCCGTCAAATAATTTTATCATTCAGCTTCATTTCTCCATGCGCTCACACATGCTCGTAAAAGGCCCTGGGCTGCAATTCCCTGGATGTTACGCCCCTTTCCAAGACAAGATAGCGTCTCAAGGCAAAGCAGAGGTGACATTTTGACATGTATCCATTTGCAGGCTTGAATCCGTACTGATCCGAGACCAGGTCAAATAGACCCCCAATACCTTCTTGATACAACAGGTTAAGGATTGGATATCTGTCTTGAGAAATCGCCTTCCCGAGATCATCACGTTGAATGGCAAGTCCTGAACAGAGCCCAGGGATATAGTTGCCAAACAGGTCAAAATGAAAGTGACTCACATCCAGCAGTTCCCCACACCCCCTGTTGTTGGAAGAAAGAATCTCTGGATGAGGCGTGATCCCGAAGACAGGGGCAAACGTCTCCAGTGCCCTTCCGCAGAAATGTACCCAGTATCGATTGGGAAGTTCTCTCAGGTAATCCTGACCATATCTGTTTTCATATTCAAACATGG
>JASFIT010000325.1:0-5571 GCA_050122535.1 Desulfobacteraceae bacterium
ATTTGCAAATGTTTCATAAAAAAACATAGCTAATCATTGACTGGAGAAAGATCATATTTAATTTCCTAGAAAACCAATATGAATTAAAGCCTCATCAAGGAGCGCTATATGAGCTAAAAGTAGGGACTTTGGATGCTTGATAATGAGCGACCTACATGTCTAAAGACGAATTGACTTTCTAAAGGATTAGCAGCAACGGGGGAGATAAAGCATGAGACGCGTTCTAGCCATAGATGATGATGAAGGCATCCTCAGCCTCCTTTATAAGTTCCTTAAAGCTGAGGGTTATGATGTTGTAATCGCTGATAATGGAGATGACGGAATCGAATTGTTTAGAAACGGGTATCATTTTGATATTGTAATTACAGACATTGGTATGCCCGGAATAGATGGGAATGAGGTTGCGAAGCGGATTAGATCATCAAAAACGCCCAAGACTCCTATAATCGCAATCACTGGTTCCCAGCAATTAGATATCCAAAAAGGGCTATTTGATTACGTGTTAGTAAAACCCTTTAAACTAAAGACCTTAAAAGACACGATTGGATCCTTTGTTTAGTTCAACGGCCAAGGTTAAAATAGCCCTGCCTTTCTTTTTCCGCTTACCAGTATATTTTGGATGTCCTGTTTCGATCTTCACGAACGACTACAGCTATACTTGTTTAGTATTGAAAGGCCGAAAAACTTTCGATTAGCAGAGAGGCTGTCGGAAAACGCCCATCTGCTGCGTTATCCTCATCTCTCGTCACTGCGGCGTACTTCTATGTACGCCTCATTCCTCGGGATTTCGGAAGCCTTGCATCTGAACATTTTCCATCAGCCTCTGAGAAGCCAATTTTTCGACCGTTTCATTTGTATTGTGTATTTTTTCTAAAGGGTAGATAGTGGAGAGATATCAAAACTTAGGAAGTTTGTGATCAAAAGGGCATTCAATCTTGTGAATTGGAATTGATTATTTTTCAATTTTTTTAAGGTTATCCTAATATCGCTAACTGGTGACACGCATCATTTGTATGTAATTTTCAATGGCCGTGCGCATTTTATTCGGCGAAAAAGTAGTTGCATCACAAATATCAGCCTCAAGATCCATGAGAACAATACCCTTCTCGTTCAAGGTCTGCTTTATCAGGTAGAGGGCTCCATTGCCCATGCGACAGGGTAGATGAGTAAAAGAGACCACACCGTCAATCTTATAGTCATTCACCCATTTGAGAATAGCGTCTATTCGTTCTTGAACAGGCCTTATAAAGCGGCTGTCCAGCATCCATTCCGCGATTGAGCGCAAGGGCTTTTCTTCGGATAGAGGGTGCATCAACTCAAAGGTCAATTCTTCCGCTACGATGCGAGCACCAAATTTTCGGAAGGTATCGAAAATGTTCGTTGGATAAGCCGGGTTGGCCAACAACCAAAGTAATCGTAATTGTTCTCCACCATCCGGACCCCCCTCTCTGGGAGCCTTTTTAAGTTCTTTTAAGAATTGTTCATAAATGGTTATCAGCCCCGATCGGCCAAAGAGGATGTTGGCTACCATACTCATCGTGAAGGCGCGATTGCCAGGCAGATAAGGCGCAGGCTTTTGTCGTCTGAGTCTATTAACCTCATCCATGAGGCCCAACACTTGGTTATAGTTTCGAATAGGGTCAATCAGCATTGACTCGTCTTCCTTTTTGCCGCTCAGTTCGCACAGGGCGATGAAGACATTTCTCAACTGGCCTTCCACGTAATCTAGGGCTGATCCATCTTTCTCCAAGGGTATGTCTATGAGATGAAAGGGAACCTGGAATTTCTCTTTGAAGATCTCGTTGCATTTTGGCTTACCATCACAGAAATCGGTTGTGCTGACCAACAGATCTGCATGGGGAAATAGCCCAAGCTCTTGGGCACCCAGTGCCATTCTATGGACAGAGCAGGTATCTACGGCGTAACCCAATCTATTCGAGCAAGCCATGGATTCAGCGGCCCTTCCTCCTGCAGCAAGAAACACACCTGCATATTCGAAATCAAAAGGAACCACATCGAACGGCTGGTAAAGGACTGAGGGAATGGCGTAGCCGGTTGTCCAGACCACTTTGGCTCCAGGCTCAAAGGTTGATAATCCCAGGCGGCCGATCTCCTGATATAGCATAGCTCTGGCGTTAAGCCCACCTGCCAACTTCTTGCTAGCGTATTTCAGATAACCTTCATAGACCTTCCGCATATCAAAGCTCCTCTCTTAGCATTTCGGCAAAGGCTTCAATTCGCACTTTGAGCTGGCCTAAACCACTCGCCGTATAATCGTTTTCAATGTAGAGCATAGGAATGTCTTTTTCTTTTAACTTGGCTTGGATTCGTGGTATGTCGAAGCTTGAGTGATCACAATACTTCAGCGCCACGTAAATTACGCCCTCCGCACCTGTCTCATCAACCTCATCAATGACTCTTCCGAAGTGAGAGGGATTTGACTGCATACGAGAGCAGGGCCAGCGAGTCAAATAGCGTTCTGCCAGGTTCAGGAAAAGGTCTCCCTCCTCTCTAACCAGTCCATCAAAATGGCGCAAGCCGCTGCAGTGGTCATCTGCTACGACCGTCATTCCAGCTTGCTCGATCATTTCTATAATCTGAAGCTGGTCCAGTGTAGAACTTGCGACCAAGACCCTGGCAGATGTTGGAGATGCCTCCGCAGGTTTCCCTTCTAGATCCTTCAGCTCCTTTTCAACCTCTCTTAATGCTTGCGCAGGGGGTCTAGAGAGCCATTGACGGATAAGCAGACGAAGCCTGGAGTAAGCCATGGATCCTGGTTTATCAAGGCGCACTCGGTAAAGCCTCTGAACTGCTGAGCGCAACTTGTTCACATCCGAGACGGCTTTCCTCAAGACATCATCAGTAATGGATACTCCCAAATCTCTACCCAGACTGTCATTAAAACGCCCAATGGCATCGGCAAAATATTTTCTGGCTTCTTTAGACTGAATCTTAGGAAGGGGTAGGATATAAGCCTTTTGATTTGGGAAATGGGCTTTCCAAAGATCGTGGAGCCGCAACATGGCATCACAACACTTCATAAAGACTACCCCTTCTAAGGGATCAAAACGCTCCTTCTGAGCGGCCCCGAACACAGCCCTTACATAAGGACATAACAATTGATAAATGTAAGAGTTGGGCTCGCTCAAAAACATGTCCCCTGCATCCAAGCGGGTGGGGATTGATCCCGCGGCCACCAGAATCTCTATGGGAGTGTAGGAGCACAACCAACCGAACCTCATGTCGCTTTCCTTTCCCAACTGATTCATGATATCAATGTCACCTTCATTCTTCACATCTTTAAATCCCATAAAGTAATTTCCGTTTACATATCAAACAAGGACTCCTTACCTTTGTCAATGTGATTTCTTAGGACTACGAACAAAATGGAAAAGGGGCATGTCGATTAAATTATAACTTTCAACTTTGTGGGGACTATGGCAAGTACTCTTCACTCAAGTAGCATTTTCAAGAACCACAACACATAGCATGTAGTCTGATCTCATTTCAGCCCCGCCTTTCGTAAAGCAGCGATGAGATGATCGGCATCAGCCTGGTCCTTATACATCTGCTGATTTACAAAATGTTCGACAGAAAATTTGGGATGTAACCTGAGGACCTCTTCAGCCTCGGCACGTGCTTCTTCTTCACGACCCATCAGAGTATAAGTGGCGGCCAAGGCGATGTGATCGCTGATTCGTTCTGGATGCTGCTGAAGGTTTTTTTTGTGTTCCCTAACCGCTTCTTCGTATTGCCCCATCATGCGGTAGCAACCGGCCAATCCCCAAAAGTACCAATTCGGCGCGTGAGGGTTGAGACGTATCGCCTTCTTGTACAACCCAATCGCTTCCTCTTGCCTTCCGACACGGTGGAGAGTAAAGGCCAGCGCCGCATGGACGAAGTCGGAATTGGGAGCGAGGACGATAGCCCGTTCCCCTTCAGAAATGGCCTGGTTGTACTGCCTTTTCGTCAGATGGATTCGCCCCAGAAAGGCGTGGCCTTCTCCCAAACTGTCATCTAGGGCCAGGGCCTTTTGGACCATTTCCTCGGCCAGTTTAAGAGACTGCTTGGGTGATTCACTCCATCCGAACATCGAGTCAATTATGTGGCTTGCACTGACATACAAGTAAGGCCACGGAAAATCGGAGTCCAGAGCAATCGCTTCCTCTGCCAACTTCCGCGCCATGGCCATTCCTTCTTTTGTGTATTTCCTTATGTATTCGCGCGCCAGCAACAACTTCAAATAAGCCTCCAGATTGTCCGTACCCTTTCCAGTCGCGCTAAATGCCTCTCCCTCTGTCAACTTCACCTGCAAAGCATTGAGGATTTTCAGTGTGATCTCGTCTTGCAGTGCAAAAATGTCCTTCAGCTCCCGATCATAGCGCTCCGCCCACAGATGCTTGCCGGTCATGGCATCGACAAGCTGGGCCGTTATACGAACTCTCTCATCACTCTTGCGGACACTGCCTTCTAAGATATAGCGGACACCTAATTCTCTTCCTACCTTTTGAAGATTAACAGCCTTACCTTTATATGTGAATGAGGAGTTACGGGCGATCACAAAAAGCTTAGGAGTTTTAGAAAGCGCAGTGATAATCTCCTCAGTAATTCCATCACTAAAATACTCTTGCTCAGGATCGGCACTCATATTGACAAAGGGCAGCACGGCGATGGAGGGTTTGTCGGGTAAGGGTAGAGGAGGAGTTTCGGGCAGGCCCGCTCTGCGCAAAGCCTCGAAAGTGGGTTTCAACCGCCACGGATCTTTAAAAAAGTTGACTTTTTGAAACCGTTCTAAGGAGAAATTGGGCTCAACTTCCAGAATCTCCTTCACGTAAGCTCTGGCTTCATCTTCTCGACCGAGAAAAATGGAGTTAGCAGCAAGTCCAAGAAGCGGTGTGATAGTATTCCCTCTAGCATTTCTTCGAAGGTTGAGGAGTTCCTCGTTTAACGCTAGTGCCTTCTCATGCTCCCCGATCATAGAGTAAGCAACGGCTAAAGGCTGCAAGTACCAAGACGGATAATGGGGATTCAGCCGCATAGCGCCCTTCACAAGCGTTATGGCTTCCTCAAACCTTCCAGCAAAGAGCATTGTCTGAGCTAGAATTGCTTTATTGCATGCAATATTGGGCGCGCGGGCAATGGCTCTTTCTCCCGCGGCAATGGCATTTTTGTACTGTCTTTGGAACAGATAAATACCCCCCATTAAGGCGTGGACGTCAGGCTGTTTGTCATCCAATTCCATCGCTTTTTGCGCAGTTTCAACGGCCTTCTTAAACGACTCGGTGCTAGATTCACTATATCCAAAACTGGCATCAATCCAATGGGTCCAACCCAGCATCGCCCATGCATAACTATACTTGGGGTCTACCTTCACAGCCCGTTCAAATAGGTCCTGCGCCCTCGCATTATCATCTTTCGTAAAGGATTCAAAATGACTGACCCCTTCGACAACATAGCTCCAGGCCTCAAGGTTATCCGTTGTTTCTTGCACCCGTGCCTGTTCTCCATGCGTAAATTTCACTCTCAATGCCGAGAGAATACTCAGTGTCACTTCATCTTCGACAGCAAATA
>JASFIT010000326.1:0-5556 GCA_050122535.1 Desulfobacteraceae bacterium
CTCAGATTTAGTGCTTGCCATTTTTCCGTTAGGCTTTCACCGCCTGTAGAGGTTAAGATTACCAAATCTGTTGTGCAATTTGGCGGGATTCCACAATTTGGCAAGAAATCTTGAATTCCTGCGTGTTTGGGCCGTCCGCAATATATTGTGGTTTCCGTTTTGAAGAAGGGAACCTTGACAATTCACTATTTTTTAGAGACGAATTAAGGGGTATCACAATGCAAGACCGTCTACCAGATGTGCATGGGGTTCTTTGATGGCAATCCCGTTAATTGGGACCCGCTCCCGGTAGAGCCCACAGCGAAGAAGTTCGTCGAGTATGTGGGTGGGGCCAATGGGGTGATCGCCCGGACTCGCAAAGACTTCGCGAAAGGCGAGTGCCGATGGGCCGCCCAGATGGTGAGCCAGGTTGTCTTCGCCGACCCGGACAACAAGGAGGCAACGATCAAGCAGAAGATCGAGTCGGGCGATGTCAAGATTTCGGGGCGGAAGGAGGCGTTGGGCGAGTTTCTCAGCCTACTGGATACCTTCTCGTTTTGGTTCAATATTGTGACGCCATGATGCGATGTGGCAATATGAATAATCTTCAAATATGATGTAGGCACGAGGAAATGGATCGATAGTGCACTTTCCTGGAAAGGGGTGATGCCAGATGAGGGCAAAAATAGCGGCTATTTTGTTAGGCCTGTTTGTCATTAGTGGTTGCTCTATAAAAGAGCATCGTATGCAAAAAATTCGTTCCCAGTATCCCAATTGGGATCAGGATACTATCGAAAAGGTGGCAGCTAGGCATGTGGAAGTTGGAATGACTCCGGAGATGGTGGTAGCGGCGTTGGGAAAGCCACATGAAATTATCCATGAAGGGGATGAAAAGAAGTGGGGATATACGGAGATGGTGTACAACGGTTATAACGTTCGTATTAGAAATGTTTATTTTGTTTACTTTAAAGATGCTAAGGTGACCAGGGCTATCGATCTCCGGAATGTGCCGCGGCAGCGCAGTATGAAGTAAAGGGTCACTTCTTAAATATCAGATATTCGGTTTCCAAACTTAATGTTTAAGATGTGCCCCATTATTCTAGGAACCTTCATGTCAGCGTCTCTAACTGTTCACTGACCAGATAAGCCGCTCAGCATTATATGTCCAGCATTTTCTTATATGAGCTCCATACCTAACTTCCTTCTATTTCTGTGAAGAAAAAGGAAATTCTCAGCAACTGGACTTATTAATTCCATGGGGCAGGGTAAAATGGAAAAACGTATCAATAATACATGAAGCAAAGGACAAAGGAATATCAGGTCATAGAAGCCCCAGGAACCTAGCGTATTCTTCAGAGATGGTATTGCAAGTTGAGTCAATGGGATCGCTACTTCTTATAGTTGTTCCCATTGGAATCAAACACTATTTTCGCTACTTAAACTTTAAAAGGGATATTCGGATATCTGCCATATTTGTCAGGTTTGGGCAAAGTTGAGATATGGTCACTGTATGTGAAAAGGGCCTATTGTTGTGAGCCATAAGACTTGAAATTGGATTCCACAACATTTTGTGGACACCCACTTCATTGACTATTGATCGAGGACTTTCGAGTACTTCTATACTTGCTGACTTTCCAAAGGCCGAAAAACTTTCGATTAGCAGATGAATACTGCAATGAATTGTGATTCAGTCAGATTCAACGTTTCGGCAAGTATTGTGCACTTTTCGAGCCTAGATGCCGACCCCAATATCTTGTGGACTTACATACCTTATCTGAAAACTAACCACTCTTGACTTCAAAAGCCTTTTATTGTTTATATAAGCGAGTTTTTCCTTCCAACCATTCACCTCGAGGTCGAGACAGAGGCCAATCCATGGAAAAACCCCTCAAAATGTGTCTAACTTGCTCCTGACAGAACATTTGTTCTGTTGGGAGTCTTAGGTATCTTCTCTTCTGATTAAGAAAAATAGCAATGTTAAATTTTCTTCCAGAAAAGGAGGTGTATCATGTATAAAAAGGCGATATTTTTTTTAGGAGTTCTTTTAATGGCCTCGGCTTTTGCTTATGCAGAAGACAAATTTACAGTATCAGGAGAAGTGACTTTTCCAAAAAGAAAAGGGGAAATCCATGTAGAGCTAAAGACTCAGGAGGAGTATGAAAAAGGAAAGCAAGTACCAGAGGATCGTAGGATGATGATAAAGCTGAGTGCACAACAGCTCAAATCCAAGAAAGCGTCATTTGAGTTTGTGAATGTGCCAGCGGGTGACTATTTGATAACTTGTTTCCAGGACTTAAACAAAAACGGAAAGATTGATTTTTCAATTAGTAGCTTTGGTGAACATATAGGTGACGAACCATGGGGCTGTTATAGGCCCCTCGGATGGCCATCCAGTTGGGATACTTCTAAGTTTAAGGTTGATAAAAATATCGCCGGGATTAAGATTGATTTAAAAAAGGGAAGAGTGGAATAGAGGCAAATTAGCCAGACTTTATTGTTTAGATTTTTTGCCAAAAATCTATATGCAGTCTATCCAAATTTTCAAGTATACCGTTTCTAATATGCATTTCTTCCGAAGTGCACATTTTGGCAAGGAACCTTGAAAATCCTGTTCCGCCAAAAAGTGAAGATTAATTTGGGTAGTCTATATTCTGGCTTTTTGATAGATTACGTAAAGAAATCAAAATATGGGTTTATGTAGCCAATTAGCAATTTTTATCGGCGTAATTATGTTCCAATAATGTAACAATAAACCGTTGCTTTTAGGCGACCTAATTCAAAGTTATAAGGTAAACGTTCAAAATAATATATCTTAAGGGCATCCCATGACTGATATTTCTTATCTTAAAGCCATTCAAGAATACAGCAATCATGTCCGCATGATTTCGGAAGCTTGGAATGCAAGAAATCTCGATAAAGTTTTATCATACGTTACAGAAGATATATTCTGGGATGATCCTGCAATGGAAGAACCTGCATATGGCCATGATGCCGTGAAAAAATTTGCCCTTTCCCTATGGCGCGCAATTCCTGATTTTCAATATATTCCTACAGATGAACCATTCATATCCACGGACCGGACAAAGATTATCCAGCCGTGGAAAATTTCAGGTACGATGCTTGGCCCTCTCGATCCGCCAGGATTTGCCCCCACAGGGAGAAGGTTTGAAATTAACGGGTTTGACCTTATGGAATTTCGTGATGGAAAACTATGCCATTGTATTACTCGTTTTGATGGAATGCATTTAGCTCAGCAACTCGGTTTTCTTCCCCATAACCCCGTCTCGGGTACTTTAAAAGCTCGAATCAGAGTTTTAGTACAGCGATTTGTCGCATGGTTTATTAGAAGGTCTTCTCGATAGTTTGAAAAAATCTTTACTCATAATGTTTGATTCGTATAAATCTGAACCACCTCATAACAATCGCTTCAACAAGGACGCGGCATAGCCCCGCACCTGTTAAGCACACCGTTAATGCTTTCTCCTTGTAATCGTAACAAAATCTGATGCCTCAAAACTATAGACTTCGATAAGAAAGTTTAATACCAGCCGACTGAAGGCTACTGCTATGCTTGTTAACTCTTGAAAGGCCGAAAAACTTGCGGTTAGCAAAGAGATTGTTGAAAAACCTTTTTTAGAAGGATCTCTTTTTCTTCGAGGTTTTTTGCGATCAGTTTTTGGATAATTTCAGATTGATCTAGGAGCTGCTTCAGTTATGTGTGATTTCCACAAACCTGCTTTCCATCCTCCTCTCTTATGTGAATCCGTAGTTTACGATCTTCCCGATATTGTGAATCATACAGTACATTAACCATTGTATATTTGCCTTCACCTTTCCCCTTAGGGTAAAGCGATTCATGCCTTTGTGAGTTCGGATGTTAGCAAACACCGGTTCTACGATAGCTATACGTTGAGAGTATATCTTCTTTCCCTTTTCGCTATCTATTTTTGCGGCCATGGCTTCAGTGAGATTGCCAGGGACCCTGCCTACAGGGATATTCAAGTATCTGCGTTTCCCGTTTCTGCCTCTGATGCAACGGGCCTTTAGCTCACAACCCCTGCAATCATCTTCATCGGCCACATATCTTCGATAAAATACACCATCTGCTTCGGTCTTTTTCACCTGCAACTTAAGAGCCTTTGCGTTGGGACAAACATAATTGTCGGTGCCCTGATCATATTTAAAATCTGCCAATGTAAATCGATTTTTGCTCCTGCCTCTTTGCCTCCGTTCACCTTTAAACCTTGCATCCCTCTTTCGGAACCTCTTATCAGGGATATAGGCATCAAGTTTCTCCTCATCACACTTCCTCAAGTTCGTGGGATCGTGGTAATTGCTGTCCGCCGTGAAGGTCTTCCCCGAAAAGTAGTCCCCACTTTGACCTATCGCCTCCATGTTCTCCTTGGCACCATCCAGTATGGGTGGAATAAGATGATGATCTTGCGCTTCTCCAAAAACCTCCCCATGAACAATCACCTGGTGTCTGGAATCCACCAGGGCCTGCCCGTTGTATCCCTGAATGCTCCCGTGGGATCCCACCATCATCGCCGAATCGTTATCCGTAATGTTGCTCTTAATCTCTCTACCCTGTTTGCCAATCTTCGGGGCATTCTCCTTTAAAAACTTCTCAATACGATCTGCCTGCTTCTGCAAACTCTCAATCTGTTTTTGCCGGTTTGATCTATCCGATGGCCTTCCTCCCCCCTGATCCTCATCATCGTCCTTCTTATCCGCTTCCTCTTGTTCCTTTAGCAATCCCTCAACCTTCCTCTCAATATTTTGCTTCTTCCTCTGAAGATCTGAAAACTTACCACTCTTTCTCCTGGAAGCGTTAGAGGGGAGCTTACATCCATCCAAGGCAAACACCGTCCCACCTAGAAGATTCTCCTCTTCGCATACCAGCAGCACATCCCTAAATAAAGGCAATATCTCATCCTTCATGGATGAAACAAAGCTCGATATGGTGCTATGATCAGGGCACTGCCCACAGCAAAGCGCCATAAAGGTCACATTCTCCCTGCAGGCACTCTCTAGCTTCCTCGATGATATCAATCCCCGTGCGTAGCCCAAAAGGATAACCTTTAAAAGTATCTTCGGATCGTAGGCCAAACGCCCTGTCTCATCATTGCTATACCTATCGTCAAAGATAGATGTGTCCATCCGGGTCTCCACCAGGGTGTGAATCGCAAACTCCAAGGTGCCCGGAATCAACTGATCTTTAAGGGAGACAGGAATCAAAACGTCTTGAGAGTAATCATAGTGCTTGTACTTCGCCATAACTGCAACCCATCCCTATATATGAGATAAACCCTGGGCGAAACCTAGCACACAACAAACCATTAGTCCAGCGCTTTTTACAGTTATATCAACATGTTAAGTAGACACGAAAACAGGATAGGCTAGTCATTAGAAGCACTTAGAAAATCAGGAGGGAAATCTATGTGAAGAAAAACTCAGATCCTTCACCTTTTTCGACAGATTCAAATGTAACCTTCAATAAAATTGAATTTGACCAGACCCTCGATTATGGCAAGAAACCTTCACTTTTTAGACAGAATTTAAGACCACAATATCTAG
>JASFIT010000327.1:0-5540 GCA_050122535.1 Desulfobacteraceae bacterium
TCTTCTGCCGTAGATCTCTTCTTTCAGTTTCTCGATGGCAAATCTGGAACCAGAGCCAACAGCATCCTCTGTTCTCTTTTTCAGGTCCAAAGCATACGCATATATTCTATCCGGTACAGTCCTCAGCTCCCCCGATTCATAACGCTCCGACCACTGGTTCAATATACGGGAGGGATTAACGTCCAAAGTTTCCCCCAGGTAGTCCAAGACAGGCCTTATCTCCTCATAATCGACCCTTTCTTCTTCACCCATCCGGTCCAATTCTCGTATTCCTTTTTCTATTTCTGGCCTGCCAAACCCGTGACCCAAGAATTTCTGCTCCATGATTCTCTCAAGTCTTCGATCAATGCTCCTTATCTCCCCACTGAAGATTCTATAGTCCACTTTCTTGAATTTCTTGCCCTTGTAGAATTCCTCATAAAGATCCGACTCTGTTACGTCATCGTTCAAAAACAGCCATAGTCTAACCATGTCCCTGAAGAAATTTCCATCCACCCTTTTGGGCACCTGATAAGGGGGGTCGTCTCCGAATATTCTCCTGTAATCGGTTTTAGAAAGGGAGTGGATCCTTCCGTGGACGAGATTATAGACCAAGTTATAGGACAAGCCCTTTACTGTGGCCAATTCAGAGACTGTCCCAGGAAAGATTTTATCAAAGAAATTCCTGAGGATTCCATCAGTCAGTGTTATTCTCTGCGGATGGGAAGTTTCTACTTTTTCATGCATGCCACGGCCCTCAAGAACGAGAGATGGGGTTTGAGGTTTCCCTATTTGTTTCGAGGGGATATATCCTATCACTCTAGTAGAAATTAAGCTCTAACTCCGGTGTGTCAAGGCTCGGAGGTCAAGATCTCGCCAAGCTTAGGCTCGTCAGAAGGCGGGGAGCGGGCATCCAGGTATTAAGCATCTTATGCAGATTATCTGGATTCCCGCTGGAGTCTATCCCGCACTCGATGCGGGACGGGAATGACAGAGGATGCCAACTATCCCCGTTGTGAAAAACGAGGCATTCTGGAACATTCTCGTAAGTTGGAGTGAAATTAAGGCTTTTCTTTGGATAAGGGTGTTATTGGGTACGAAGGGTTTGAGCGGGGTTTGATGAATGCCTCTAGCATTCACTTATATTGCTTCGGGTTTATGCTGTATTTCCTCACTTTGTATCCGAAGATTCGCTCGGTGGTTTCCAGATTCTTGGCGGCCTGTCTCATATTTCCGCGACTGCTTTTCAATGCGTCAATCAGCAAATCCCTCTCAAATCTCTCAATGGCGTCATTCAAGGATTGGGACTGATGTGTCCCCGTATCTTCAGCCGTTTGCAGCGTGGGGGGAAGATGGTAGCTGTGAATCACCTGGTCATCGCACAGGAGAACCGCCCGTTCCATGCAGTTTTCCAATTCCCTGACATTTCCTGGCCAGTGGTATTGTGCGAGGGCATCGATTGCCGGCGTGGAAATTCTCTTTATATCCTTGTCATATTCCTGCGCATACTTCTCAAGGAAATAGTCGGCCAGCAGAAGCACATCTGCCTCCCGCTCCCTCAAGCCAGGCAGATAGATGGGGTATACGTTCAGACGGTAGAATAGGTCTTCACGAAAGGTGCCTTGTTCAACGGCACTGGCAAGGTCTTTGTTGGTGGCGGCAATGAGGCGCACATTGACCTTGATGGTCTTGGTTCCGCCCACCCTTTCCAGTTCCCTTTCCTGCAGAACCCGCAGCAGTTTGCCCTGGCTTTCCAGGGCAAGTGCCCCAATTTCATCCAGAAAAATAGTCCCTCCATTGGCCAGTTCAAATTTCCCTTCTTTCTGCCGATCGGCTCCGGTAAAGGCACCTTTCTCATGGCCAAACAGCTCCGCTTCCACCAGGTTGGCAGGTAATGCAGCGCAATTCACCTTTACCAAGGGCTTGTCTGCTCGTAGGCTGTTGTAATGGATGGCGTTGGCAACCAGTTCCTTTCCAGTCCCGCTCTCCCCGAGCAGAAGCACTGAGGCATTACTCTTGGCCACCTGGTTGATGAGGTGGAAGACCTCCTGCATCTTGCGGCTATTGCCTATGATATTGCTGAAACTGTATCTTTTGCTAAGTTCCTTTCTCAGCCTTAGGTTTTCGTCCCTGAGTTCATCCTTTTCCCTGTTGATCTTCTCCAGCAAAGCCGCCTTCTGGGCGATCAAGCCACTAATTATGGTCAAGAGCCGCAAATCTTCTTCCATCGGAGAGGATCCTTCGGGGATGCGGTCCGCACTGAGCGCTCCGATCACCCTGCGCCCCTCTTTTATGGGCACACAAATAAAGGAAATCTTCGATTTGTCCATGCGGCTTCTGGCCCCTGTTTTGTCCAGAAAGAGCGGCTCTTCTTTTATTTGCGGGACCGCCATAGGGCGCCCGGACTCGATGACCCGGCCTGTGACGCCCTCTCCCAGCTTGTAGCGCCCCTTGGTTTTTGCCGTCTTCGAAATACCATGGGCCACTTCTATGTGAATTTCCGACGTATCAGGATTTAAAAGCGTGATAGAACCACGTTTCATGCCCAGATGCTCTGAGAGCAGATCAAGAACCCGATAAAGGGCCTTTCTGAGATCCAGGGTAGAATGTATGGCCTTTGTAATCTCATAGAGGCATGCAATTTCATCCGGTTTGGGGCTGGGTTCCTTAGAGTTCATGGGCAAAAGTCCTGCGATCATAGGGGTGTTATGGAAAGGGCCCTCCTCATATCCTCAGAGAAGGGTGTAACGGACATGCCCCAAAAATACAAAAATGTAGGAAAATGTGCAAACCTTTTTTAGAAATATAAGGGACGGTCCTGTCTGCTTTTGTCTCTCATATTTAATAGAACCCGTACTGGTCCTCCCCAAAAAATGCATAAATTACTCATAGTATGTCGAAATTTTCTCGACATACTATGCTTGAAAATGTTATTTTTATCTAACCTCGGTCTCCCTGATGGTACAATCAAAACCTCAAACAATTGGAATTGAAATGATCGAAACTATAAGAAAGGAGATACCGCAAGAAGAGTTCGACTACCAGACGCTTCTGAACTGCCTCAAGGATTACGCTCGTCCAAGAGACAAGATTTCAGACCTTCTTCACAAGGGCGTCATCATAAGGGTCAAGAAAGGTCTTTACGTTTTTGGCGAAGGGTACCGCAGCAAGCCTTATTCGAGGGAGATCTTGGCTAACCTCATCTATGGGCCCTCATACATATCTCTAGATTATGCCCTGCAGCATCATGCTTTAATCCCGGAGCGCGTGGAAGCAGTGACCTCAGTAAGCACTGGACGGTCCCGCAGGTTCTCTACACCGGTTGGCGTTTTCACCTATCGGATGATTCCTCTTCAGGCCTACCGTATCGGAATGGACCGGGTCGAGATAGGTGATGGCCGCGCCTTTCTGATGGCTACTCCTGAAAAAGCACTTGCCGATAAGCTCTATGACGGTCGAGGGACGGGGATCAAAACTCAAAAGGAATTGACCAAATACCTTGAAGAAAGCCTCCGAATTGATCCGGCAGCGCTGAGGGATCTGAGGCCAACCGACCTCGATGCAATTGCTCAAGGCTACCGGTCTCATAAGATCAGGTTGCTAAAAAATCTAGTTAGCCGCATCCGCCGAAAAATGGAAAAGGAAAAAGTCGATGCATGATGCCATAGCACGCATGCTTTCCAAATATGATTGCGAGGGGCTCAACGATTACATAAATGCCTTAAGGGAAATTTTACAGGAAGTAGCTCTTTTGGGTCTTTGGCGCAGCAAGTTCTTTGAAAAAGGGGCCTTCTATGGAGGAACCGCCCTGCGTATTCTGTATGGCTTGGACCGTTTCTCTGAAGACATAGATTTCTCTTTGCTCGAGCCGTTGGATGCTTTTGAGCTTACCAGTTATACAACATTTTTGCAGAAAGAGATCAAAGGCTTCGGCTTTGAAGTGCAGGTTGAAAGGATAGACAAGGCGATACAGACACCGGTCCAATCGGCCTTTCTCAAGGCAAATACCCGAAATCAACTGCTCACTATCGGGATAGGTGAGGATATACTGCATCAAGTCCCTAAGGGTCAGATTTTGAAGATCAAGCTCGAGGTGGATACCGATCCACCTCCAGGATTTGAAACCCAGACACGCTACCTTTTACAGCCCATTCCTTTTGCAGTACGCGCCTTTGTGCTTCCGGACCTGTTTGCTGGCAAAATGCACGCGATTCTCTGCCGGAAATGGAAAAGCAGGGTTAAAGGGCGAGACTGGTATGACCTCGTGTGGTACGCAGCCAATCATCCCGAGCTTCACCTCCACCATCTTGAGCAGCGGATGCGCCAAACTAGACATTGGAGAGGCGATTCACCTTTGACATCAGAGAAGTTCAAGGATCTGTTAGCTAATGCGGTAAACCATTTGGATGTAGACCAGGCCCGCAAGGAGGTAGAGCCTTTCATCAAGAAGCCGGAAAACTTATCCATCTGGTCCCGCGAGTTTTTCTTGGAGGTTGCTTCAAGGATTAAGTTTGTCTAGGGAAATTCCCGCTCAGGAATCGATTAGGTTGCAGGGTTCGGAGGGATTTGGAGAAGAGGGACTCTACAATGAAAGTTGGAATCCATGGTAGGGTAATTACTCAAGGCAGTATTTATTGAAGTCTCCATCTATGGGAACGGGATATTCCCCATCGAAGCAGGCCAGGCAGAGGTCTTTTCTGGGAATATGGGTCGCCTGCACAAGGTTGTCCGCATGCAGGTATCCAAGGCTATCCAGGCCGATAAAATCTCGGATCTCTTCTACCGATTTTTCAGCAGCAATCAGCTCACCCCTCGTGGAGAAGTCAATCCCGTAATGACAGGGGAATCGGTGGGGGGGACAACTGACCAGCATGTGAACCTCACGGGCCCCAATATTTCGTAATGTCTTAATCCTTGTTCGGGCGGTGGTGCCTCTAATTATAGAGTCCTCTATGATCAGAACACGCTGATTTTTAAGCAGTTCCCTTACGGGATTGAGTTTGACCATGACACCGAAATCCCGCATGCTCTGGGAGGGCTCGATAAAGGTCCTTCCCACATAATGGTTTCTAATGACACCCATCTCCAGCGGAAGACCGGAAGATTGGGCATACCCAATGGCTGCATAGTTCCCCGAATCGGGGAAAGGCATGACCAAATCCACCTCAACAGGGAACTCCTTGGAAAGAAGCTCACCCTGTTTTTTGCGAAAGAGATACACATTTTGCCCATAAACATTGCTGTCAGGCCGAGAAAAATAGATGAGCTCAAAGATACACTGGGCCTTTCTGCACTCTGTCTCTAATTGGATACTCCTTAGGCCGTTCTTGTTGATGATCAGTATCTCGCCCGGTTCCACATCTCTCACATACTCTGCCTGTACGAGATCAAGGGCACAGGTCTCAGAGGTCACCACATAGCCGGAATTCAGACTTCCAAGGCATAGAGGTCGGAATCCATGGGGATCTCGCACCGCGATGAGGGCATCCTCGGTCATGATGATCATGGAGTAGGCACCTCTAACCTGCTTCATGGTTTGAAGCATGGCCTGTTCGAATCCC
>JASFIT010000328.1:0-5538 GCA_050122535.1 Desulfobacteraceae bacterium
GCGCCAATTGAAAATCGGGGTCATAGCTATTCCGAAAACAATCGATAATGATATATCTTTTGTGCAGCAGTCCTTCGGCTTTGTAACGGCTGTAACCGAAACCAGGACGTCAATTTATTCTGCCCATATGGAAGCCACTGGCGCCCGAAATGGTATCGGCCTCGTAAAGCTGATGGGTCGCCATTCCGGATTTATTGCCGCCGCCGCGACCCTTGCCAACAACGATGTCAATTTCTGCCTGGTGCCAGAAGTCCCCTTCACCCTCACCGGCTTTTTAAAGGCATTAAAAGATCGGCTGGAAAACAGAGGGCACGTGGTGATTGTCGTGGGCGAAGGCGCCGGGCAAGATTTGATGGGGAAGTCTGAGGAGAGAGATGCCTCTGGTAACATCCGATTAGGGGATATTGGTATTTTCCTGAGTGATAAGATCGAAAAATACTTAAAGAAGGCGGGGGTTGAGGCGACGCTAAAGTATATCGATCCCAGCTACACGATTCGGAGCATGCCGGCGAGCGCCTTCGACTCTGCTTTTTGTCTGAGACTGGGCCACAAGGCAGTCCATGCGGGTATGGCAGGAAGGACGAATATGGTCGTGGGTTACTGGACGAATAATTTTACCCACGTCCCGATTCCGTTGGCCGCATCCGAAAGGAAACAAATTGATCCTGCCGGCAAGCTATGGAGTGAGGTATTATCGTGCACCGGACAGCCGAAAAAGATGTGATCACATGGGGTACTGACTATCAAATATCGGGTATATCCATTCTAAGTCCCGGTTTTTGGATTTTTATTTTCCTTTGGGAAAGTCTAGATGAAGCCTTTGGCCTTAGAAGAGAATGAGGTCCTCTTTGGTGCAGATCCCATGGAGGGGATTGTGGCTGTGGAGCCTGTGGGAGAGGAGATGATGCGCATCTTTATCCGTACCGAGGAGCAGCTGGTGACGGAGGATGCGCCCTTCAGGCCTTTTCTGCTTGCGGAAGATGCAGATTTGATGGAAGGCTTCAAAAGGCCCTTTCAAGTGGAACAGCTCTCCGGCACCAATGAATATGGTTGCCTGGTCCTTTTCCAACGCTGGGGAGATTGCCGAAAGGCCAAGACCTATCTACAGAAGCAGACAGGCGAACCCCCCTCTTCTCTCTATGCCCCCTATCTCTTCCTCTCAGATCCTGTCCATCAGTTTCTCCTGCTCACAGGAAAGACCTTTTTCAAGGGGCTTCCCTTCAAGAATCTCCATCGACTGGCCCTGGATATTGAAACAGCCTGCACGCCAGGGTATGAATTCCCTAACCCGAGGAGGGAAGAGGATAAGATCATCTCCATTGGCCTTATGGACAATCATGGATATTCGGAGGTCCTCTTTGGCCAAGAGATGGGGGAAAAGGAGATGCTCGAGGCCTTGGGAGAAAGGGTTGCGCGCCTGGACCCGGATGTGTTGGAGGGGCACAACCTCTTCAACTTTGACCTGGAGTATATTGTGGCAAGGGCACAGATGCACCGCCTTGACCTCCAGTGGGGAAGAGATGGAAGCAAACCGCGTATCCGGCGATCACGATTCAATGTGGCAGAGCGCACCATCGATTACACCCGCATGGAGATCTTCGGGCGACAGGTGGTGGACACCCTCTTTCTCCTCCAGTATTACGACGTGACAGCCCGGGAAATGGAGAGCTATGGGCTTAAGGCGGCTGCTCTGCATTTCGGCCTGGCCCCCGAGAATCGCACCTATATCGAGACAGACGATATCCAGTGGTATTATGAACACGAACCTGAAACCCTAAAGCGCTACAATCTGGACGATGTGAGAGAGACCCTGGCCCTCTCTGAACTGCTTGGTTACTCTTTCTTTTTGCAGGCCAAGATATTTCCCTTCTCTTTTCAAAATATCTTTGTGCGGGGAAATGCTACGAAAATTAACGCCCTCTTCCTTCGAGAATACCTCAGGCAGCGCGCCTCTGTTCCCAGGTCAGAGGGTGGAGGAGCGTTTGAGGGCGGATATACGGATGTCTTTATCACAGGCGTTGTGCACCACGTGGTCCACTGCGATGTGGCCTCCCTCTACCCTTCCATCATGCTCTCTTTTGACCTGAAACCTTCCAACGACGCCCTGGGTGTATTCCTGCCATTGCTAAAAGACCTGCGGGATTTTCGTTTGGAGGCCAAAAGGCGGGCTCAAGAGGCAGGGTCTTCACATGATCGGGACTACTACCAGGCACTTCAGCAGACCTTTAAGATCCTCATCAATTCCTTTTACGGCTACCTGGGCACAGAGCTTCACCCGTTTTCCGATCCGGAGGTGGCTGCGGAGGTGACCCGGCAGGGGAGGGATCTGATCCGGCAGATGCTGGACTGGCTCAAGACGGAAGGCGCCACACCCATAGAGATCGATACGGATGGCATCTACTATGTGCCCCCACCAGGGATCGAAACCGAGGAGGAGGCAAAGGCCATGGTGGACGGTCTCTCCCAGAGGTTGCCGGAAGGGATTGAGGTGGAAATGGATGCCCAATATGAAGCCATGTTCTCCTACAAGAGCAAGAACTACGCCCTCCTGGACAAGGCAGGGAAAATGGTCGTTAGAGGGAGCGCCCTTCGGTCCAGAGGCATGGAGAAGTATCTCCGAGAGTTTCTTTCGGCCATGATCAGGCTCCTGCTGGAGGGGAAAGGTGGGGAGGTACATCAGCTTCTGGAGGAATATATGGCCAAACTGGAGAAACATGAAATGGACATCTCCTGGCTGGGGAAGACGGAGACCCTTGGGGAATCTCTCGATACCTATCGACAAAAGGTTCAGGCCAAAAAGCGCAATCCTGCTGCACCCTATGAGCTCGCTTTGGCTTCAGGCCGGGAGTATCGGGCCGGGGATCAGATTTCCTATTATGTGACGGGGGAAAAGAAAAGGGTGCGTGTCTATGAGAACAGCAAGCTCGTCTCCAGCTATGACTCCTCTCACCCGGATGAAAACATTGCCTATTATCAGGAGAAGTTGTTGGCATTGTTAAAGAAATTTCAGGAATTTGTGCCTCCCATTTAGCCATCCGCTCTCTTCTGCCTTACTCGCGCCTGGAAGATTGCAGAAGAGCTAAGCATGATTAAGTTACTAGGTAAAAGAGAAACGAACGCGGAGGAAAGACCATCATGAGACCAGATAATTTGAAGACAAAAATATTTTTGGACGGCGGAGATCCTGGAGAAACCAGAAGCATCATAGGGGCCATGGGCTTTTTAGATGGGCAGACCACAAATCCAACACTGATTGCCAAAAACCCGAATGTTCTGAAGAGACTTGAGAAAGGGGATTATTTTAGGGAGGAGGAGATTCTTGAAAACTATAAGTCTATCGTGAATGAGCTATCTCAACTCATTCCTGATGGTTCCATATCCGTAGAGGTGAATGCCAATCAGGAGACAACGGCAGACGGGATGTTAATACAAGCCAAAAAGATGTCTTCCTGGATTCCCAATGCGCACATCAAGTTCCCAACCACGTATGAGGGGCTGGCTGCTGCCGACCAGGCCGTTAAAGAGGACGTTAGGGTCAATATGACCTTGTGCTTCACCCAGGAGCAAGCCGCAGCCGTTCATGGGGCAACGAGGGGAGCAACGAGGGGAAGCGTTTTTGTGTCACCATTTGTTGGAAGGTTGGACGGCCTAGGGTATAATGGCATGGGACTCATTCAAAATATTATGGAGATGTACCAGAAAGAGAAGAGCCATGTGGAGACCCTCGTAGCCAGTGTGCGGAACATGGAGCATTTTATGTTCTCTTTGCATCTGCAGGCAGACATCGTGACAGCCCCATTTAAGCTACTCAGAGAATGGGCTGACAATGGCATGCCAATGCCGGGCAAAGACTACAAATACGATTCAAGCCAATTTAATCCCATACCTTATCTGGAAATTAACGGAAAAACGCCCTGGAAAGAAATGCGTTTCAAGCATGAACTCATTGATAAAGGCCTGGAGGCATTTGCCAAGGACTGGACCAAACTGACAGGCAATTAAGCTGAGTAGTTCCTAGCGTAATTCTACGGAGGTGAACCCCATGGGAAAGAGGATCTTGGTGGCATTTGATGATTCAGACAATTCGATGCGGGCCGTTGAATTCATGGCCCAATCCTTCACGCACGATCACGAAATCACGCTATATAGTGTGCTCCCAGATACTGCTGCCATCTGTGAGATGTATAGCCCAGAATTAACCCCCTACTTCCTGTCCCAAAGGGATGCCTTCTGTTCCATCGAGGACGCAAAAAAGGGCTTGGTTGAGGGGGCAATCAAAAGGGCTGAAGAGCTTCTTCGCAACGCGGGATTTGAGCAAAAAAATATAAGTGTAAAAGTGGAGACCCAAAAGAAAGGGATCGCAAGGGATATCATCAATGAGGCGAGTTCCGGTTATGATGTGGTCGTATTGGGAAGAAGGGGACTGTCAGGGATTAGGGAATTTCTCCTGGGCAGTATTTCCCAAAAAGTGCTCCACTCGGCAAAAAACGTCTCAGTCCTGTTGGTCGATTGACCTCCGCTCAATACAGACTGTGTCGCAATTCAACAAAACTGTCATTCCGAACGAGCCCCGCAAGCCTGCCCCGTATTCGATAGGGGGTTGGGCGAGACCCGGAATCCAGGAAAATCGCGGAGAATCAAAGCACTCTGGATCCCGGTTCGCATCCCGCTCCACGGGACTTGGCCGGGATGACGAATTGTGACGTAGTCTTTATATGGGAGGAGCAATGGTCACCAAGACACGCATGTCCGTTTTTGCACGCACGCCATGGGGTTCTGCAATTTCAGAAACCAATACATCCCCCGGCTCTGCAGGTAATGTGCTCTCATCCTTACCCAAAAACTCCCCGCTCCCTTCAAGAATCGCAATACTCACCTGGCCTTCGATTTCATGGGAATGAACGGGAAGTTCTTGTCCCGCCTTGAAGTTAAAATTCAGGATCTTGAAGTAAGGAGAGTCATGCACGAGAAGCCTCTTAAAGGCCAACTCGTCGAAACCACTTTCCTCATATAGGCTTACTTTTTTCATGGCTATTTGGTCCTTTTTTCCTTCTAGGCAGCGAGTTTTTCTCTGCCTAGAACCTCTCCGCGTGCACTGATCACAACCTTTTCCATGGGGACTTTCTTGCCTGCCGCCTCCATGCCTCTCTCCAGTATGATGGGCAGGCCCTGGCAGCAGGGCACCTCCATGACAACCACCGAGACACTATTGAGGTCAGCCGTGCGGAAGATGTCAGCAAACTTCTGGATATACCCTTCCACGTCATCGAATTTGGGGCACCCCACCATGACCGCCTTTCCCTTCAGAAAGTCGCGATGAAAGTTGGGATAGGCGACGGGGGTACAGTCTGCGGCCACCAAGAGATCTGCCCCTTTCAAGAAGGGTGCAGTGGGCGGAACCAAATTGACCTGGACAGGCCAGTGGGTCAGCTCTGATGGTGCAGACCCCTGATTTGCTTCACACCCTTCCTGCTGGGTCTCAGGTTGAGCAAAGGACTTAAGCTGGGTCGAGGGACATCCGCCAGTCATGGGAATGAC
>JASFIT010000329.1:0-5518 GCA_050122535.1 Desulfobacteraceae bacterium
TCTGCCTGAGACCCAGTGCACTTGTGATGAACCCGGTGTTTGCTGCATGTTCTTGCCTGAAATGACCATGCTCGAAGCCTTGCAGTGGATGGAACGCATGCGGGCCATGTCAGACGAGGACCTGACCTCAACCCTGCGGAGGTTTGTGGAATTCTACCTGACCAACCCTGCCCGTCTTACAGGGTGCCCGTTCAGAGACGATGGCGCCTGTTCTATCTACAAATACCGGACTTTCGGATGTCGATCCTATGGTTTGTGGAGTCAGGAAATGGGCAGATCCCGAACCCGAGAAAGCCGCAAGGGGAAGAAAGCGTTGCGGGAGATGTGGAATAGATATGGGATTGAGCTCCCCGCTGATACTGTAGAATTTGAGATCGACTATTGCGACAAAGTTCAGGTCCGGTCGGACAAGCCCATAGATGACGACGCTATCATGGACTTTTTGACACAGGTTTACCACCTGGGAAAGCCTCTGGGCCATCTCCAAAGTCAATTTGAAGAGGCTTATTATTCTGACTTCAGTTTTCTCTTGACCTCACTTGCCTTTGGTATGAGGAAGGCGCTGCTTTTGAAATTCGCAGTGATCAAGGAAATCATCAAAGAAAAAACGGACACGCGCCTTCAACAAGAACTTGAGAAAATCTCTCCAACCCTCCTGGGTTTTACGTAGTTTTGTCTCCAGCCTTTCTATTATCATCTCGTTTAATCCAAAAAATCGTCTTTTGGACGATTTTCAATGGACAGAAAATCTCGTAAAAGCTTGTATTTGACCATTTTTTGGGAAATTTGGGAACCCACGTATAAACCGTAATTGTCCTTTACAGAGGGCTGGGCTTCCGGGAGATTCAAATGACGTGAATCTCCTGCCAGGCTGAAGGGAGGCAAGAAATGAGACCGATTCAACTCGTGCTCTTACACGAAGGGCCCCATTGAATCCCCTGCGAGTACATGGCCAGGGTGGTCGAGTCCGTTGTGCCAGAATTCGGAGATGCCGTACAGGTAGAAACCGTAGTCACCACAAAGCTAGACGGTGGAATGCGTTATAAGGAAATTTCCAAAGACCTGGGAAGGCCAGCTCCTGTGCCCTCCATATTCATCCAGGGAGAATTGGTATTCGACCAGACACCTGGACAAGAGGAACTCAGGGAATGCCTGAACAAGTATTTTGAAAAACCGGCGACGTAATGCATTGATTTCGAGGGTCTCTCTTGAAAAAGGATACTGAAACTCAACGTTACATTTTTCACACTCAGGGGGTCTGCCCTCCAGAAATCCATTTCCAATTAGAGGAGGGCGTTCTCAGAGAGGTCCGTTTTGTGGGCGGGGGATGCCCTGGTAACGCCCAGCTGGTGAGTCGGTTCCTACAGGGAAAACCGATAAATGAGGTCATGGACCTCCTCGAGGAGATCGATTGCAGAAACGGAACTTCATGTCCAGATCAATTGGCCAAAGCTTTAATAGCTGCCAGGGATGGTGACATTGAACCCGCGCGCTCCTTTCGGGTCTATGAGGACCCAGAGACCAGGAGCAGCATCGGGTTGATCGGAGATCTGGGCGGGCGTAATGACATCCTGGAAAGCGTTATTCAGAAGATGCGCGGAGAGGAAGTGGAGGTCATCTATTGCCTCGGCAACCTGACGGGGAGCTCTTTAAGTAACAAGGAGACGCTCGCCCTCACTCGAAAAGAGGACATCCTGGCCATTAAAGGAGAACTGGACTTTCTATATTCTCAGCGACAAGAGCCTGTTGACCACCCTTCACTCGATATGAAAGAGAGGGATTACCTGGTGCGCCTTCCCGAGGTTTTATCCTTCCAGTCGGGCGAAAAAAGAGGCATGGCCTTTTTTGGCCAGTACCTCCAGGACCTTCCGGGGTTTTCTGACTTTGAGCCTTTTGCACTGGAAATGAACATGGTCTGTGATTTGACCAATTTCCTGCAAGATGAGAATGTATTCCCGGCAGTGGAAGCAATGGTGCCTCAATTCCAAGCCCAGGTTGTCCTTTTCAGCCAGACCAAAGCGTGGGGGCATTGGACAATAGGTGGGATAGATTTTATAAGTGTGGGGCCTGCAATGCGTGATAACCAGTTCACCTGGGGGTTGTTGCGGGCAGATCATGAAAAAATCAATTTCAAAATCATGAAAGAACCATGTTCCGGAATCACGGAAGATCCGTGAAATGTCATTGCGAGGCGTCCCGAATGCCTTCGGGACGACGAAGCAATCTCACGAAGTTTACCTGTCGCCCGTTTTTCTAGAATGAGACGGGGAGGGATTGAAGAGGGAATAAAATGTCCGAAAAGGTTGTTGTGGATGTGCTGCTGACCGATTTCAACCAATGACTTGCCTGCGTCTACATGGCGGAGTCGGTGAAGGTTTTACCGGAGGAGATTAAAGATCTTATAGACGTGCGAGAATGGGATATGCGCACCCGCGAAGGAATACAGCGTTTCAAGGAGCTTAAGGCCAAGTCTCTCCCTAGCGTTGCCCTGGATGAAGAGCTAGTCTATGAGGCCATTATTCCCATGCAGGAGGAGTTGTGCGCTGAGATTCGTCGTCGATACGAGGAGAAAAATGAAAATTGATCTTCTTGAGCATGGTTGATACTCGCTTAGCAGAGCCAAGGGAAGGGCAAAAGATGGGTAACTCAGAGAAGTTTTTCTTGGAAGATGTGAACATTGAGGGATTCAAATCCTTTTCAGAACTTACAGAAATGCGCTTTCGACCAGATATCGGCGTCATCATCGGCAATAACGGCGTTGGAAAATCTAATATCCTGGATGCCATCGTGTGGGCCCTTGGGGAAGATGATTTGGAACGGCTTCGTTGTTACGAAAAAGGGGATTTATTCTTTTTTGGTAGCAAGGACTATCCCCCTGCTTCACGCATTCGCGTGGAATTGGTCTTCAGGAGGGGGACAGAAAGAAAAGCGCCTGCTGTACGCCTTCTTCGAGAGATGACAAAGAATGGAAAGGATGTCTATTGGGTCCAGAAGGAAAAACTTCGGCGACAAGAGTACGAGCAAGAACTGATCAACTTGAATCTGCCCCATGCCCTGAAGTCCATCGTCAGGCAGGAACAGATCAATGACATGATTTCACTGGATCCGTGGCAGCGGTCTCAGTGGGTTGAGAATTTACTTTCCACCGATGGAAGGGATAGCTTGGTAGAGAGACTCCAAAAGGATATTGCTCCGCTCTTCCGTGAGTACCTGGATTTTTTGTTTCCATTGGGTGCGGGACAATTGAAGATCCTTGAACAGGATGGCCGAAGAGGGTTGGAAATTGATGTCACATTACCAGGGAATCGGAAACGCAAGGCCCATCAACTCTCAGGAGGAGAAAAGTCCGTTACCAGTCTTGCATTGAAATTAGCAATATTCGAGCAGTTGGACAGTCCATTTTATTTGCTCGATGAAGTGGAACCCTCCCTGGATTACACCAATCACAAGTCCATGCAGGCACTACTTAGGAGACTCGCCTTAAAGAAACAACTCATTATGATCACCCACCTACGCAGCACCATACAGCTTGCTAACACGGTCCATGGGGTGAGGACCAGATGGGACGGGTCTTCCTTTATGAAGTTCTACTTTGTCATGACTGAAAGCCTCTTGAGGCTTTACAAATGCTGTTAGTTGAGGCCCCCCGATGAGCGACAAGGTTATTTTACATGTTAAAGGAATGGATTGTGTTGGATGCGAACTAAATGTGGTCCGCACTCTTGAAGATTTGGACGGCGTTCAAAAAGTAGAAGCCAGCTATCCGGATAGAAAGGCAACAGTGCACTACAATGTGGAAGTTGTTGATCCTGAGCAGATGTGTCAAGCCCTATTCAAGATTGGCTTTGTTGGTAGCCCGTCAGATACATGAACGAATAAGAACACACCGATCCCTGCTCTCCACGATGCAATAAAAGATGTGCGTTGTCTTGGACGAACGTGAGAGAATGTGAAGACTCTGTCTTTACTTAGAGGCCTATCATAATGAAAACAAAACCCTCAATGGGTATCGTACGCAACCAGTCTGACGCAGAGTTTCTTTTCTAACTCTTGAATTTTTTCTAAATGCTGTCTTGACAAATGCGCTGCAAAGGGACGCTCAGTATAGGCCAATATGGTCGTACCCGTTTCTTTCTCCAGGGCTTGAATTTCAGACACCCCTTTGTCATCTACGTAATTTGAATACTCATGATCGAAGTCCATTTCTTCCTCCTGTAGGTGATTCTATGCTTGTTTCTTAAGAAATATCTCGCGCGGTTGCATTTCTAAAAAAGTTAAAACGCTTGTCATTAAAATCAATAGGAATTCCTCAAGAATTACGATTTTCCTGCCTCCTAACCTAATTGAGGAGCAAGAGTTTATATCATGGAAAACAAATACCAAGATCTAGTTGATAGGAGTGTCCAACTGGGTGCTTATGAGGCGAAGTTAATCGATGCAGACCAGATCCTTTTCGACCCGCGTTCCCATCTAAAATGCAGGTTCGGGTGCAATCGGTGGGGAAGGTACTGGACGTGCCCACCCAATTTGGACCTATCGCTGGAGATGTTCATGGAGGCCTTTGAAAGGTATAAGAAGGCGATTATTATCAAAGCCCCAGATCCAAAGGTGGGGCAGGATGTGGCTGTGGCCATAGAGAAAGAGGCCATGCTCAACCATGGGTCTGATTTCGCCTTTGCCATGGCTCTTTGTGTGCAATGTGAGGAATGTGCCTATCCTGACCCATGCTTACACCCCCATTTGGCTCGTCCATCGATGGACGCCTATGGAGTGGATATTGGAAAGACTCTAGAGCCCTTAGGCTTCAAGGTAGAGTTTGATAAAGAAGGAAAACTCCTGCCGGCCTGGTATTGCATGATTTTGTTGGATTAGTAACCAACTCGCATAATTCACCTTTGTATCTGCTACGTCATGCGGTAACGGGGACTCTGGCAGCAAAGTAACAGAATCATTTCTTCAAGATGAATCTCCCCGCCCACACGGCGGGGCATCTAGATTCCTCTTCGCAAACGAGTGGATAGAATTACAAACTCAGATGTGAATGAAGGAACCCTTAATCGTCATGCCCACCCCGCATCAAGTGCGGGATAAACTCCAGCGGGCATCCAGACTTTGAAGCTTTTTAGGATTTACCTGGATTCCCCCTGGAGTTTATCCCCGCGAAGGCGGGGACGGGAATGACAAAGGATGCCGTTCATCCCTGTGCAAGGCACGGGGCCTTCTGGCATATGTTCGGAAACATGATGGCGACTGAAATAATGGAAGACACCTTTGAGAAAGAGGTTGTTCAGTCAGATGTGCTTGTGTTAACCTATTTCTATCTCCCCGGTTGTGCAAAGTGCGTGGTCATGATGTCCGCGGCAGAGGGCTTAGAGAGACAAAACGCGAATAGCCTAAAGCTTGCTAAAATGAATATCACGACGACTCAAGGGCTTGCCAAGAATCTGGATGTCAGGACGGCACCAGACTTCTTGATCTATAAGGATGGCAAAGAGATTCAACGTTTTTATGGTGACAA
>JASFIT010000330.1:0-5461 GCA_050122535.1 Desulfobacteraceae bacterium
CGTCCAAGCCTGTGGATGCCGCAACCATGGGGGGCATGCTCTCTGTGTTTTGTGGGTCTACGATACCCAGGGTGGGCTTGAGCCTCCTGTGGGCTATGCCTGTCTTGGCGTGCATCTCCACCAGATCAAAGATGGCCACACCCGTGGTCTCACTCCCTGTGCCCGCCGTGGTGGGAATCGCGAACATCGGCTTAAGGGTCCCTGGAACAGGCAGACCTTTGCCGATGGGTGGGTTTACATAGTCTAGAAAGTCCCCGGGCGGATAGGTGGAATAGAGGTTAGCCACCTTTGCGGTGTCTATGGTGGAACCCCCACCAACGGCCACAAATCCGTCAAAAGCTGCAGACTGGGCAAACTTGATCGCCTCTTTAAAGGACCCATCCGTGGGTTCGACCCGGACTTGATCGAAAAGAGAATATTCGATCTTTTGTTGCGATAGGGATTCGAGGACCCTTTCCACCTGGGGCATCTTGCTCAAAAAGGGATCTGTCAGGACCATCACTTTTTTGACCCCCAGATCGACCAGATCCATACCCACCTCAAGGGTAGTCCCTGGGCCGAAGCGGATATTTGATGCGGCCATCTCAAACGCGTAATCGTATTCCATCCTCTCTCCTCCGCGAGAATGTATTTTTACCAAAAAATGCCATAATGCCACGTTCTTCAGAGCTGGGACGCAGTCGGCCAATGAATGGCATCCCTTTAAGTTCCCCCCCCTCGATGGGAGGGGCCAGGGGAGGGTGAAGAAGAGTATCACCTTCATCACCGTAACGAATACGGGGCAGGCTTAATCTTCCCCCTTCAGAAATTGTGTCACAATTCGACAAAACCGTCATTCCGGACGAGCGATGCTATGCATCGCAAGATCTGTGGTTCGACAGGCTCACCACCCTGCGCGACGTCGAAGGGGAATCCAGGAAGCCAGGGGAAAATCAAATCATTCTGGATCCCGGCCGGGATGACGAATTCCGACACAGCGTTTAAAGGAGGAGGAGATCGTTTTGAGGTTGAACGAAAGATGCCCCGCCCTTTAGGGCGAGATGCTTCAATGACCTCAGATTGTGGGTAATCTCCTAAACGGATTCTAAACGTGCCGACTATAAGGAATGGTGCTTGCCGTGTCAAGGTGGGAGCGTGTATGGAGGCCCTTCCGTCCAGGAAAATGGACTTTTTTGCCCTGAAGCTCCCTAAATGATGACAAATGCGCAAACATCTTGTACAGTCACAAAGAAACCTGGTACAGAGCGTCTTCTTTGAAATTCCCCAACTACCTAGACCGACTGGTCATACAAACCACAAAGTAGAACGAGGTCAGCCATGAACGAGAAAGGGCAAAAAGGGTCAGGACCTGAGACTCTACTCGCGGCCTGGATGAAATCGGCGACTGACTTTTGGGGTTCAATGGCTCAAATGTGGCCTGGTGTGACGGGGATTTCCGAATCACCAAAAGCAGCCCCAAAGGGCGATAAAGGCCGAATGCAGGAGTCCTGGGAATCCGCCCTCAGGATCTGGCAGGCTTTTTCCTCCGCCGTAGCTGAACCAGGGGCTGTGGATAATCTTTCCATGGGAATCCATGCCCTCCCCGAAGTCCTGATGAAGATGACAAAAACAGGGTGGGATGCATATTTTTATCTTCAGCAGCAGTGGATGGAACGGTTGGGAAGGATTGGTAAGTCTACGGAGGCCTATAAGTTTGAAAACCTTGATCAGGACGCGTTCAGGGCATGGTTGGAGATCTATGACAAAGAATTTAGGCAATTTCTCAAAGTTCCCCAGTTAGGGTTGACCCGTTTTTATCAAGAAAGGACGGCTGATCTCGTTGACAAATTCAATGTGTTTCAAGGAGCCATGGCCGAGTTTATGTACCTGATCTATCTCCCCATGGACAAGACTTATAAAGTGCTGCAGGAAAAGGTAGAAGCGCTAACCAAAGAGGGAGAGCTCCCTGAAAGTTCACAAGACTACTACCGGATGTGGCTGAAGATTCTTGAAGGCCATTACATGACCCTGTTCAAGTCCCCCGATTACACCCAGGTTTTGGGGAATACGCTCAATGCCATGGAAGAGTATACTGCGGCCAGACAGCAGTTGCTTCAAGATATGATGCAAATGTTTCAGATGCCCACCAACAAGGAGATGGATGAACTCTACAAGGAAATCTATGAGCTGAAGAAGAAGGTAAAACAACTGGAGAAAGAGAGTAAGAAGCCAGGTGTAAAGAGTAAGAAGTAGGGAACTCCTTATGAATTTTAGGCACTTTAGGCACTCTAGGCACTTTAGATCACTTAAGAGGGGGTAGACATGGCCAAGCCCAAAATACCGGTAGATCTTATTTTGTCAAAGTTGGCGGAGGATGCGGAAAAGGCGAAGGCCCGTGTTGAGAGGGCCTCTGACGTTTTGCTAAGCCCTCTCGATACAGAAATAGCCGCCACACCTTATGAAGTTGTCCATCAGGAAGACCGGGTAAAATTAAAGCACTACATACCCGTCACAGATAACCAACTCAGAACCCCCCTCATGGTGGTTTATGCGCTGATCAACAGGGAGACCATGCTTGATCTGCAACCAGGAAGGAGTGTTGTTCAAAGTTTTCTGAATGACGGTATAGATCTGTACATGGTGGACTGGGGGTATCCGACACGCAAAGATCGGTATCTCACCATTGACGATCATGTAAACGGTTACATGGATAATATGGTCGATTTCATACGGGAGCGGCACAATCTCAGAAAGATCAATCTCATGGGCATCTGTATGGGGGGGACTTTTTCGGTTATATATGCAGCCCTTCATCCACAGAAGATCAAGAACCTGATCACCACGGTGACCCCCACCAATTTTGATACGGATCAAGGCCTTCTTCACATTTGGATGAAGGATCTGGATGTGGATCGGATGGTGGACGCCTTTGGGAATATGCCCGGAGATCTGATGAATTTCGGTTTTCTGCTTCTGAATCCTGCCCGGTTGATGATCGACAAATACGTGGGGTTTGCTGAAAACATGGATAACAAGGCCTTTGTGGAGAACTTCATCCGCATGGAGAAATGGATTTTTGACAGTCCTGATGTGCCCGGAGAAACCTTTCGGGAATTCGTGAAGGACTGCTATCAAAAGAACTTGCTCATCCAGAACAAGATGAGGGTGGGAGGACGCAGAGTCGATCTCAAGAAAATCAGCATGCCACTGCTAAATTACTACGGCGTGTATGATCACCTTGTTCCTCCTGGGGCTTGCGATCTTCTTACCAGCAAGGTGGGAAGCAAGGATGCCCAGGACATGGCCTTGGATACGGGGCACATTGGTATTTATGTGAGTTCCAAGTGCCAGAGGGAGTTTGCCCCAAAGATCGCCAGTTGGCTAAAGGAAAGGGACGGGGAAAGGGAGAAGAAACCTCGCAACAAACCTGCGGCTGCAAAGGCAAAGAAGAAGCATCAGAGGGAAAACATCTTCCAAGGCAAGGAAGGGAGAAAAATAGAATCTGAAGGAGTTAGGTTATGACCAAGAACGACTATTTTAGAATCTTCTGCAAAGTGAGCAGGGCCTTTGGCACGACGTTGGATCAAGATGAAATTTTACATCTGATCGTGGAAAGCGTCATTGACATCATGAAGGGGAAGGCTGCCTGTCTCTGGCTGGCCGATGAAGAGTCGAACGAGTTTGTGCCCGTCGCACATAAAGGTTTGTCCAAGAAATATTTCCAGGCCCCCATTCATGCCGAGAAAATAGCAGCCGTTGTCCGAAAAGAAGGCTATCTTTATGCCCGTGACGCCACAAAGGATCCCAGACTTGAATACCATGAAACAAAAAAGGCGGAGGGAATTGTTTCCATTCTCGTGGTTCCGGTCATGGTGAAGCGCAGGCTCACGGGTGTCCTTTCCGTCTTCACTGCGAAGCCAAAGGACTTCACCAAGGAGGAGATAGAGTTTTTGACAGCCCTTGCAGAGCAGGGTGGGATGGCTATTGAACATGCCCGTTTGTTCGAAAAGATTATGGAAAACACGAGGCTATTTCATGACCTTGCCGCCAACATTAATTCCACCTTAGATGTGAAAAAGATCATGCATATCCTATCTGCGGACGTGGCTGATGCGCTTGGGGTGAAAGCCGCCTCGGTCCGTCTTCTAGATGAAAGCAAAGAAAAACTAGAACTTGTGGCGAGCTATGGGCTGAGCGAGAAATACCTGAATAAGGGTCCCATATCCGCAGAGAAGAGCATTGCGGAGGCTCTGAAAGGCAAGCCGGTAGTGGTCAAAAGTGCTGCCAGCGACAAAGGAGTGCAATACAGGAAAGAAAAGGAGGAGGAAGGAATCGCCTCCATACTGTGTGTCCCCATAAAATCAAAGGATGAGGTTATCGGTGTCTTAAGACTTTATAGTGGGGTTGAGCGGGAATTCACAGAGGATGAGATCATGCTGGTCACCGCCCTCGCTTTACAGGGAGGATTGGCCATCCAGAACGCCTCCATGTATCTCATGCTCGAGCAGGATATGAAAGACCTGAAAGACGATTTGTGGAGCCACAGATCATGGTTCTGATTGGTTGAGAAGTTGAATGGTTTAGTCGTTGAGTGAGTAGCGTGTTAGGCTGCCCTCCTAATCAACGACTCAACGAGTAAACGACTCAACCAGTTCTAGAGGGAAAGGGGAGGGTCATGACTGGGAAGACGGTAGATGAACTAAATGTAGGTGATAGCGCAGAATTTACAAAAACGGTATCAGAGGCGGATATATACATGTACGCCGGGGTGACCGGAGATGTTAACCCGGCTCATATCGACGAGGTCTATGCCGGTAAGACCTTTTTCAAGACGCGAATCGCCCACGGTATGCTCCTGGCTGGTTTTATTTCAACAGTTCTGGGGAACAGACTCCCCGGGCATGGCACCATCTATATGAAGCAGGAACTGAATTTCCTGGGCCCAGTGCGTATCGGCGACACGGTTACTGCACGGGTTGAGGTGGTGGAAATTGAGAACGAAAAGAATCGGGTGAAGCTGAGAACCACCTGTGTGAACCAGGATGGTACGGTAGTTGTGGACGGGGAAGCGTTGGTGAGTCCGCCGAAGGCCCCCAAGCGTTCAGGTTGAGGTGTTAAGATGTCTCTTTTCCAAGGGAATCTCCAAGTCCCTCCATAAGCCTCTGAAACTGATCAGTCTGTTTTTCTACAAGATCTTGATAGCCCTTGACTATCTTACCCAAATCAGCGCCTTTTGCCACCACGAGCATCCGCAAATGCTTTATGGTCTCCTCCTGCTCGGCAACCTCCTCTTTGAGCGCCTCGTATTTCTTGACCAGCTCGAGATGCTCATGTCTTGGAACGACTCCGAAGAGTTTTAGGTAATGTTCAAAAGACTTTTGGAAATCTTTTGCTGCCTTTTCCCATGTCTTTACATAGTCGGGAGCACTTTCAGGGATGCGGTCTAATTCATAGAACTTCCGGAACATGGCAGTCAGATCCT
>JASFIT010000331.1:0-5398 GCA_050122535.1 Desulfobacteraceae bacterium
GCCGTTGCCGAAGCGGAACGATGCCTGCGCTGTTACCGGGTGGTGACGGTGGCTGTGTAGCGGTTTTAGGCTAAGTGGGTGAAGAAGCTCAAAAAAAGTAAATTCAAAAATCATCTATTTTCGTCCAAAAAATCATCTTTTAGACGATTTTCAAGAACAGGGTGAGTCCATATATGAGTACGCTTATATACAACCAACGTGTTTGAAGGCCAACGAAAGGAGGGGTTTAAGGAAAAGAGGGCTGGGGAGCGACTGAATTTTTTGTACATAAATCTTTCACAGAAAGGAGTATCGGTTATGGCTGAGCTTAGTCCCATAGAGAGAGTCATGAAATTTTGGAATCGGGAACCTGTAGACAAGATGCCTTTTTTTACGGGAATGGGCATGGTGCTTCTTCCCGCCATAAAAAAGTTAGGCTACAACTTCCCGACCATTCATAGGAATGCGGAGAAGATGGCCATGTCCGCAATCGAGTCCGCCCGGATGTTCAATCTGGATTCTGTTGCGATCCCCTATGACATGTGCATGGAATCAGAGGCATTAGGCAATGAAATTAGTCTATACGAAGATTCGGAGGACATCCTTTATCCCACCATTCCCTATAAGAACTGGGCAGAAGTGGATCAGGTGGAAATTACACAGGATGACATTGACAATATCATGGATAAGTATCCAATGAATATCCTTCCTGAGGCCATAAAGATTATCAAGAAGGAGGCACCGGACTTGGCCGTGGGCGCATGGCAATTGGGGCCCTTTACCCAGTGCGGCCAGACCATCGAACTGGACAAAGTCCTAAAGGCCGTGTTCAAGGATACAGAGCGGGTAGAAAGCATTTTGGACCAGTTTTCGGACATGATCATTAACATCGGGAAGGCACTTCAGGAAGCCGGGGCAGATTATATCACGCTGAGGGAGCCCGGGGTAGCCGCAGATCTTCTCAGCCCCCGCACCTTCAAACAGATGATCCAGCCCAGATTGACGCGGATTTTAGCTGGCTGGAAGCCCCCCAAAGTGCTGCATATCTGCGGTTCAACAGATCCTCTGGTTGAGATGATGTGGGAATGTGTCACGGATTCGGGGGGTCAGGGTATCAGTTTTGACATAAAGAACAACTTGGTAGAATCGAGGCAGAAATTGGGAGATGATGCCATTATTCTGGGGAATTTTGACGTGTTTAAACTTCCCTGCGCGGAGGAGACCACGGTGGAGGAAGCCATTCAAGGCATCAAGGACAACATTGACGGATCGGTTGATGCGGTCTGGCCCGGTTGTGATCTTTGGCCCGACATCAAAGAAGACAACTTCCGAGCCATTGAAGAGACGGCAAGGACCTACAAAACCGGACCAACTCCAGCCGTGGGACGGATATAATCAAGAATTGATGAACGTGCAAAAAAGTGAAGAATGGGACGGCAAAGTAAAAAGCTCCAAATGCAAGGCTTGCGAATCTTGAGGAATGAGGCGTACTTACAGTACGTCGCAATGACGAAAGATGAAGCGTAATGCAACAGTTGGGCTTTTTACGAAGCAGTCCTTAATAAAAAAGATAGGAGGAGGACAGCTATGGCAAGCAAGGAAGAACTGTTAGAGCTCTTGAAGGATGGGGTCATCAATTACAAAGAGGATCAGGTGAAGGAGGCCTCCCAGCAAGCTTTGGATGAGGGGTATCTAGCCCTTGAGATGATTATGGATGGTCTGGCCGCCGGTATGGAGGTGGTGGGTGACCTCTATGAGAGAAATGAGTACTTTGTGCCTGAGGTGCTCATGTGTGCTGACGCACTCTATGGGGGTCTGGATATCTTGAGGCCCCATGTTCCCGCGGCGGAAGGAGGGACGGTCGGGCAAGTGGTGATCGGCAGTATTCAGGGGGATGTCCATGACATCGGCAAGAACCTGGTGAAGATGATGTTTGATGTGGCTGGTTGGGAGGTTTACGACCTGGGCCGGGATGTTCCTCTGGAGAACTTTGTAGAAGAGCAGATGCGGACCGATGCAGAGGTGGTGGCCATGTCAGCCATGATGACCACGACCATGTTGGGGATGAAGAAGGTGATCAAGATGATCAAAGACAAGAACCCCAACGTGGCCATCATGCTCGGTGGAGCACCCGTGACCCAGGACGTGGCCAACCTTTTCGGAGCGGATGGATATGCGGAGTCTGCCGGGAATGCGGTACAAGAGGGTATCAAGATGATATCCCGGCTGAGAGAGTATGAAAAGGGGAAGGCGGAATAACCCGTTTTCTTCATGACGGGACCTCAACCCGGCCGGCCTGGAATAGGCTTGGGTTGAAGTCCTGTGGTCCAACACCTACTTGATAAGTAGAGTTCCAAAGGCACGGCATAAAGGCTGTGAGGGAAGAGGTCTGCTGATCTCAATATGAAGGAGGATATGATTGAATGGAAGATAACAAGGCGAAGGTAATATTTCAACCCTCTGGCCGACGCGGGGAGGTGCCAAAAGATGTGACGTTGATTGAGGCCTCCAGGTTACTGGGTGTGGATATTGAGTCCCTGTGCGGTGAGAAGAAGGTTTGCGGGAAGTGCAAAATACGCGTTGAGGAGGGTTTCTTCGAAAAATTTGGGATTGAGTCCTCCGGGTCACATCTGAGCACCTGGCAAGAGGAAGAGGATAAATATATCAATGCGGAGGAAAAGACGTCTGGATATCGGCTCGGCTGTGTCGCCAAGGTGGAAGGGGACGTCCTCATCTTCGTTCCAGAAGAGTCCCGCGCGGGCAAGCAGGTGGTGAGCAAAAAGGCGCGAGACATCCACATTGATCATGATCCGGCCGTGAAGATCTACTATGTGGAGGTGGATCCGCCCACATTTGAGGAGCCCACCGGCGATTTCGAACGAATCTGCCGTGAACTGGAAAAGGAATATGGCCTCAAGGATCTGAAGATCGATATATTCACCCTGCGTCAACTCCCCACAGCTTTACGTGACGGGGACTGGAAAGTGACTGTCACTGTCTGGAATGACCAGGAGGTCATCCGCGTGCGGCCAGGTAAGGCCGAACATTCCTATGGTCTCGCCATCGACGTGGGGACGACGACGGTGGCCGGATACTTCTGCGATCTCACTACCATGGAGGTGGTGGATACGGTCACTCTCATGAATCCCCAGTGCAAATATGGCGAAGACGTGATGGCCCGTATCACTTTTCATATGACCACGGAAGATGGCCTTCAGCGGATGAGCGATGACATTATCGAGGGACTCAACTGGTTGATAGACGAGGCCATTAAGAACACCTACCCGCCAAAGAAAAAGAAGAAGAAAAAAAAGGGTGAGGAGGGGCCAGAGGAATGGATCGAAGTGCCGGAGGAGGGTAAGACCTACCTCCGTCTCTCCCGAGAGGACGTGGAGGATATAACACTCGGGGGGAATACGGCCATGCACCATATTCTGCTCCAGTTGAACCCGGAATTTGTGGGTCTCGCCCCCTTTCCACCGGTGATCCACCACAGTTTGGATATCAAGGCGAGGGACCTGGGCATTAATGTCAATCCCGGTTCCTACGTCTTCGTGCTCCCCAATGAGGCAGGTTTTGTGGGGGCAGACAATGTGGGCGTCCTGATCGCAGAAGAGCCTTACAAGTCCGATGACATCCAGCTTCTTATTGACATTGGCACCAATGGTGAGCTGGTCTTTGGGAACAAGGAAAAGATGATCTCCTCTTCCTGTGCCACAGGGCCGGCCCTGGAGGGTGCGCAACTTGCGTTCGGCATGCGGGCAGCACCCGGGGCCATCGAGCGAATCAAGATCGATCCGGAGACACAGGAGGTGGATTACAAGGTCATCGGCCGGGACGCCTGGCGACAGTACTCCGAACCCAAAGAGATGAAGTGCAAGGGGATTTGCGGGTCCGGCATCCTTGATGTGCTTGCAGAGCTCTACCGAGCGCGGGTTGTCACCAAGAGCGGCGCTTTTAACAAGGAGCAGAAATCCAAGCGTTATCGCAGAAATCCGGAAAACAACCAGCCGGAGTTTGTGCTTGCGTGGGCAGAGGAGACGAGTATTGAAAAAGATGTGGTGATTACACAGCGGGATGTCCGCCAGATCCAGTTGGCCAAAGGGGCTCTTCACGCCGGCTGTAAGCTCATGATGCGTCGCATGGGCATGGAGACGATGGACAAGATAAAGATTGCCGGGGCCTTCGGAACCCACGTGGACCGTGAAAAGGCCTTGATCATGGGTCTGTTCCCTGACTGCGAGATTGAAAAGATCCTCTCGGTGGGCAATGCGGCTGGAGATGGGTGCAGGGCTGCACTCTTGAACAAGGCAAAGCGTGATGAGGCCAACTGGGTTTCCCGCAATGTGGAATATATCGAACTCACGGTGGAGGAGGACTTCCAAAATCAGTTCATGGAGTGCATGCAGATACCCCATATGAAGGATGCGTTTCCCCATCTTGAAGACATACTACCTGATGAAATTCTTCATCAGGAATAGCTAAGGAATAGAGGCTGATTTCCGTGGCAGGTCAGTCTCAATCACGGTCCAAAATCGTCCGTGTGACAGCGGAGCCTGGGATCTGTGGCTTTCCCTGTGTCGTTGAAGCGCGTAGAACGGGGCGATACACCGTCTCCGTCAAGATTGAAGGTTCTGAGTGCAAGCATGGCAAGCGTCTTTCCGATCTTGTGGAGAAGATCACCATGAAACAGCTTTTTGCCCCCGTAAGCCGGAATCCGGTCTTTCTCTCCGCGCAGAAAGCGGGCTGTCACCCTTCATGCCCTATCCCTGTGGCCATTTTGAAGGCCGTGGAAGTGGCCATGGATATGGCCCTGCCGCGGGATGCGGTAATTAAATTTGAGTAAAAACAGTCCGAGATTGTCTGGGCTTATGTGTGACCGGTTGTGATGAAAGACGATTTTTGTGAGGTCATTCTTATTGCAGGCTTCTTAGGGGCCGGGAAGACCACCCTGCTCAGGAATATCCTACGGTGGCCTGGGGACCTGTCAAAGACCGCTATCTTAGTGAATGAGTTTGGCCAAATCGGCATAGATGGCGAGCTTCTTCAAGGATTTAAGACGCCTGTTTACGAATTGACTAACGGTTGTATCTGTTGTACGCTTCAGAGCGATTTCCATACTACTGTAGTAGAGATTCTGGATGGGTTCCATCCCAAACGTATTCTCATTGAAGCAACCGGGGTGGCTGATCCGTACGACATTCTCAGCTTCCTGAAGGCCTCCAGAATAGAAAACCGGATTTCAGTGCCGAAAGTCGTCACGGTGTTGGCCGGAGACCTGTGGGAGGGCAGGGAGTATTTCGGGCCTTTATTCTACAATCAGATAAAAGCAGCAGAACTTCTGCTATTCAACAAGGTTGACCTTCTGCCTAGGGAGGAGGTACCACGATCTCTGCAGGAGATCAGAGAGATCAATCCC